>CALXRX010000004.1 GCA_944390975.1 uncultured Clostridia bacterium
ATAAAGCCTTAAAATTTTACTTTTAAGACTTACATTTATATTTCTTATTTAATTAATAATCCTAACCTAACAATAGGATTCTTCTCTGCTAAAAAAACCTTTTTAATTTCAATACTTTTTGGAATTATAGGTGATTTATTCTTACCGTTCTGGAATGTTACTTCGGTATGTACTGTACTTTTACTAATTCCAAATTTTTTAGCCGCTCCTCTTACTGTATCTCCACTATCTATTATATAATGTGCTAAATTTACTGCACGTTCTTCTATGTATATTTTTCCCAAAACGAAAAACCCCCTTATGAATACGCTTTTTTGTACATTGTATTCCAATAAAGTTTATATTAGAACTTTTCGTTTCAATCTTAAAAGGAAATATTTATATATTACAATTTTTTAATTTTATATTTTTATAAAACATTTATCTTCAATCTTTTATATTTTGTTCAACAATTTTTTGTGGAGTTCTTTTATTATTGCTCTCTGATGCTACCTGCATCTTTTTATATCTTGAAACCATAACATCTTGAATCATTGAATAATCTTTTTCTTCTTGTACTTTTGAAAAAGCTTTTATCATTTCATCATCATTTGTTAAACTGATTGGTGGTGGTACTATTCCTTTTGAACATAACATACTATTAAATAAACATATAGCTATCCTTTGGTTACCATCTTCATAAGGTCGAAGATATATAAAATCCGCATAAATATTTGCTACTTTTCTTATATATTCTTCTGGATTATCTTGAGTATTATATGCTGCTTCATATTTTTCTTGTAACTCTTGTATATATTCAGTTTCTATTCTAGTAATTCCAGTATCACTTTTTATTTCTTCTCTCAATCTTTTACATTCTGCCTCAATATCAATAATTCCTTCTGTTTTTACATCTAATGATACTAATGTCATTCTTACAATACCTTCTATTTCTTTTAAACTCTCATATTCTGCAATACCTTTTTTAACAGCACTACGAGAATCAAATAAAGCTGTAAAGGTATTATCTGGATTTTCTTCAATTGTTTTTCTCATCATCTCTCTAACTTTTTTTACATAAGAATCTTCAAGATAATTACCTTTTTGCATTTTTTTATATTTGAAAGACTTTACAAATTTTTTTAATGGATTAGTTTCATTTTCATAACCAAACTTAAATTCTTCTTCCCTAAAAATTGTGTCAAAATCTTTATCTCTTCGCCTATCACTATAAACAAATTTCTTCCACTCTTCATATTCTTCATCTGTCCCAATATCTAAACTATTTCCAAACAGTGCTTGTATTGTATCTTCATCCCATTGTGAAATAATCATTTCCTTTATATATTCTGTATTCCTATCATATCTCAATTCTTCAAATAATGTCTTGCCTTTAGAAAATATTTTTTTAATTGCAGAAATACCATTCTTTGCAACTTCATCATATAGACTTTTTGATACATTTCTGACTTCATCTATTTTCATAATTTGTTCATTTTTTATACTTTTAATAGGCTTTCCATCTGTTATTTGTATTTCACTTTGTAATATACTTTCTTCATTTCTTTGCACTTCATCTGGCTCAACTATTCTTAATGTTGTTTTATATTTTTCCATCTCTGCAATTTTTTCTTTATCTACTTTATCTTTTAATACCTCTATATCTAACTTATCTTTTGGCTGTCCTGTATGCATTTTCTTTGCATATACACTCTCTGGAGTAGATGTTTTAAAGCTTGTCTCGGCATATTCTGTTCTTTCTTCTGAATATTCCAACTCAACTAATTCTTTGGGACAATTTCTTTCTAGCACCATTGGAACTTTTTCTCCATTTTCATTTTCTTGCATAAAATACTCTCTAATAGTTAAAGAATTATCTTGCTCTCTCCTAAACAAGAAAAAACCTAGATGAAATTCATTATCTTTATGATTTGCTATTACCTCGTGTTCTCCCAGTGTATGTCCAGCTCCGTCTTCTAATATCTTTTTATTATTTAACCTATTATCTGAAAATTTATATACTGTTCCACTTAATGCTTCTCTAACCTTTGGAATATCCTTTTCTGCAACCATAAAATCTATATCTCCATGATATCTAAATAATGGAGTATGTGTACTAATAAATGTTGATAATGCACCTACTACGTAATAATCAACACCTAAATTATTTAATTTATCACATATTTCTTTTAAAGAACTATTTATTAATGAATGATTTTCCTCTATTGAAATATCTCCGTGGTCTATAATTAACTTTTTTATTTACCTGAACTTTTGCTATCATTTCATCTATTGTCCTATATGCACTAGGATCTAACGCTAAAATATCTTTCATAGATTCTTCAAAAAGCTTTTTTTGTTCCGGCTGTCCTAAAAATTGTTCTATTGTCATAGATAATGAATCCATAACAGTTTTTATATCTTTCATTTCCATTAATTTACTAACTGTTGATTGTATTTGTTCTTCGCTTATTTGTATATTTAATCTGCCAACACATTTTCTAACAACCTTTTCAATTTTTTCCCTTTTTTCTCTCATTTCTTGATTCTCCACTTTTTTATTGCATTATACCATATAATTATTTTTTATTATATATTTTTCAAATATTTTAACATTCTAAATCACATTGGACATCCTCATTTTCTTTAGTTCTTATTTGCTATTTGTTTGATTTTGTGGCTTTTACTATCTTTTAATTGATTATTTTCAATTTTATACATAATTATAGAATATATTGGTATACATATTGTAACCATCAATAATAGTATTTTAAAGTATATAATATTATTTAATAAACCGATTATTAACATTAATAGAAAGCCTGTTATCCTTCCTATATCCATAAATCCTTCTATAAATGTATGATATTCTACAATCCAATTCTGGATACAATATTCTTTAACAATATCATCCGCTTTTATTTTGAACATAACCTCTAAAATATATATTGTTATACTATATATAAAATTATAAAGTATTAATGTTTGTTTACTTATATTTATAATTAATCCTAGAACTCCTAATACTATTAATATTGAACAAAAACTCAATACTAATTTAGCATAATTCTTTTGATATAATTTGTTAAATATATATAGTGATATCATTGAGCAAATAGCAAATATAGTTGTTAGTATTCCTAGATTTAATGATGTTTTAAATGTCATAATTGTTATAATAACCACTAGCACTCTTATTGTATCCATCATTATTCCATATATAAAAGCTAATTTATATATTTTATTCAACTTTGTTTTTTGTTCTTGTGATAAACTATTGACATAGTTTTTTAAGCAGTATCTTTCTTCACTGCCTTCAGTTGAGAATCTGTTTGAATCTACACTAAATGATATTATAATTTGAATTAGTGTAAGCACAAATATGTATATTGATATATTTACGAAAGATGTTAATTCTATTGATGTTCCTAATATAATTGGGAAAACTATGTTAATTAACTTTCCTAAAATCCTTTTTGTTGTCATATATTGTTTTCTATTTTCATTATCTACAATTTCTATATTCATTAAATCATGAGCTGACCAATACAAAGCTTCAGCAAATCCATAAAGTATTGCGAAAACTATAAAATACTGACTTATACTTTCCTTAAATAGCACTATTAATAATATAAATATTGATTTAACTATAATTCCTACTCTATAAATTATTATTCTTTTAGCTGGCTTACTTTTCAAGAGATTTCCAAGTACAATACTTCCTAATCCTAATAATGTATATATGATGATATAATATATTGAAACTTGTACTATATTTTCGTTTGAAACTTGCAAAAAATATGCTACTAAAAAAGTTTCACCAAATAAACTTATTATGCTGTTAGTTAAGTCACAAATCATTAATGCTCTTGAACTTTTGTCTAGTTTATTTTTCATATTCTACCTCTTATTTTTCAATTTATGACATAATTTTAGCATAATGATTCTAAAAAAGAAAGTAATTTATGTTATTATACCTAAATTACATCATCATTAATGTTTCTAATTCATCATTATTTTCTTTCAGTTTAATTAATTTATCTGGAAAATTTACAGTCATTCCTTCAATTTCTAACTTATATACTTTTTTCATAATTTCTTCGCTATTTATTCCCCAAAGTCTGACTCCTAAGCTATAATTATTCGCCTTTATTATATCTTCTTTAGTAACATTATTTGCTCTTGGACATATTTGATTTCCTTTTATTCTAAGCAAGTCTTCTATATTTTTATCACTAATTTCACTTACTAAGTATGACAATTTAATTGTTTTATCTATTTTTCTTACATTTTCAAGTACTTCGTATAAAAATGAAGTTATATAAATATTATCTCTATCTTTACTGTATTTATTTATAATTTCTAGTGTTTCTTTTTCAATGCCTAATACTTTTAGTTCTATTGCAAATGTTAATGATTTATTTAAAAACTCTTCCGCAAAATCTTCAAATAATACAATTTTTTCACCTTTATATTTTTCATTAAACCAGCTTCCAAAATCCATTTCTAGCAATTCACTATATGTATAATCACATATTTTACCAGTTTTATTAGATTTATTATCTATTGTATCGTCATGGAATATTACAATTTTTCCATCTTTCGTTTTTTGTAAATCTAACTCCATACCATTTGCACCTAAATCTACTGCTTTTCTAAAAGATGCCATAGTATTTTCTGGAGCATAGGCTGAAGCCCCTCTATGTGCATATACAACATATTTACTTTTTTTAGAATTTCTAGTTTGATTTGTTTGTTCTATTTCTTTATAATTAATTTTCATTTTTTTCCTCTTTTCTATTTTTATATTATTTTTATTTAAAGTTATGGTAAATCCCCTTAGTAATAACTTACTTTGGGGATTCAAATTTTATTAAAAGAATTAATCAATTACATATCTAAAAGTTTAAATTTTTTACAAACTTTGTCAATAGAAATTTCATGGTGATCAAATTTTGAAAACACACTATCTCTAGAACAAAAGTCTGTTGGTATATTTCTATTTTGCATTGATGAGAAAATATATGAAATAATCCCCACAACTATCCCAAATAATAATATACCAACAATAAGTAACACAAAATACAATGTACTCATTGACAAACTCCTTTCAAATATCTTTTAATAAAATTTTCTTGAAATCTTACATATGCTTTTTGTTATTTTTTGCCATCATATCTTTCCATAATATTATAATTCCTACTATAGCTAAAACTGTAATAGGAACAGCTACATATGTTTCTATAGTTTCATTTACTATACCTTTTACACAAGTAGCAAAAATTACGAAAAATAGAAAAAATAGCAAAATGGAATTTATTATTGAAATAACCTTATAGCATAAATGCGATTCTTCTGGTTTTTTTACAAACTGTTCAAGCGAAGAGTCCTCAAAAGAAGTATCCCGTTCTTGTTCTTCTAACATTTTGCCATACTTCTCATCTGCCATTCCTATGGATGTTAATCTCTCATAGCTTTTTTCATTCATAAAATTTTTCCTCCTATTATTCCATTTGGATTTGTGACATATGCATTATACTATAAAATCACGTTTTTTTCTAGACATATATTTCTTTTACCTTATCTTTTTTATCTTATAATAATTCTTTTACCAGTTCTTCCATTTGTAATTTTGATTTTTCATTCATTCTTGACATAATTGTAACCATAGTTTCACAAACAGTTATGTTTTTCATATTTCCTATTATATTTTTCATACATCTTCCTGCGCTTGGAGCCCAAGTTCCATTTTCTATTATTCCAATTTTTCTATTTTGATAATTTTTTCCTTCTAGATGGTGTAAAAATTGCTCCATTGGAGGAAATATTCCCATATTATAGCTAGATGATGCTAGTACTAATTTACTAAATCTAAATGCATTTGATATTGCTAAAGACATATCTTCTCTTGCTAAGTCCATTAAAACTACTTTCTTTTCTCCTTTTTCTTCTAGCAATTTTGCCATTTGTTTTGCAGCCTCGCTTGTATTTCCATATATAGATGCATATGCAATAAAAACGCCCTCATTTTCTGGTTGATAACTACCCCAAGTATTATATTTATTTAAATAGTATTCTAAATTTTTCTTTAATATAGGTCCATGTAAAGGGCATATCATTTTTATTTCTAAATTTGATGCTTTTTTTAGTAAATCTTGTACTTGTACACCATATTTTCCTACAATATTAAAATAATACCTTCTAGCTTCATTGTCCCATTTTTCTTCTACATCTAATGCTCCAAACTTTCCAAAAGCATCTGCAGAAAATAATATTTTTTCACTTTGTTCATATGTTACCATTACCTCTGGCCAATGAACCATTGGTGCCATGAAGAATTGTAGTGTATGTTTTCCTATATTTAATGTATCTCCTTCTTTTACTACAACTTGTCTTTCTTCTAAATTATTTATATTAAAAAATTGTTTTATATACATAAATGTTTTATTATTTCCAACGATTTTCATTTCAGGATATTTATTAGAAAGCAATTCTATATTAGATGCATGATCTGGCTCCATATGTGATACTACTAAATAATCTACTTTTTCACCCTCTAAGGCTTCTTCTAAATTTTTAAGCCAATCTTCTGTTTTTCTGCTATCAACTGTATCCATTACAACATTTTTTTCATCTTTTATTAAATACGAATTATATGAAATTCCATTTGGTACTTTATATTGGCTTTCAAATAGGTCAATTGTTTT
This sequence comes from uncultured Clostridia bacterium, assembly GCA_944390975.1. Classification (GTDB taxonomy): domain Bacteria; phylum Bacillota; class Clostridia; order TANB77; family CAG-508; genus RGIG8482. Next base: position 6,687 of record CALXRX010000004.1, read on the forward strand.
ATCATCTACTCCTATATATTTAATTAAATTAGTAACTTCTATATTTTTCATACTTCTTCTTAAAAATATACTTTCTTAGTATATTTTTATCTCCTTTCTTTTTTTATACGATATACATTATATCATTGTTTTTAAAATATTTATACATTTTTTCTCTTAAAAATTTTTCCCCTTCTTTTTTTATATATTCTTTATACATATACTTTCCTTTTCCTCTACCTGTCATCAGTTCTTTATCATATAACTTTATTGCATTTGGAAATGCTTCTTCATTTATTGCATTATGAACAAAACTATATGTCATAAATATAATTTCAAAAAAAGCATGCTTTTTTACATCGTCTGTTAAATTTTCATATAAATATTCTATTAATTCTGAGTATGCTTGTCTCCAATTGTCTACAAAAATAACTGGTGCTATTAATATTCCTACATGATATCCCGCTTCTTGTAATTTATTAATTGCTTCTACCCTTTGTTTTAATCTTGATGTGCCAAATTCCACTTTATTTATTATTTCCTCTGGGTTTACACTCATTCTTATTACTATTTTGCCTTTATGATTTAATGGTAGTATATCATCTACCATGTCAAATTTTGTTGGTAATGTTAGCATTCCCTTATTAGTACTAGAAAAATTTTCAATCGTCCACACTAAGTTTCCAGTTATACTATTTTCTAATACCAAATCGCTATTGCTCCCTATTTCGAATACAAGATTTTTATCTGATTTTTCAGCTGTTCTTATTATTTTATCTAGCATTTCCTCTCTATTTACAAATAATCTTAAATAAGCACATTTATTATAATTGCATACTAAATAACAATACATACACATAGCTGTGCATCCAGATGAAGTATATGGAACAAGATAATCTGATGTTTTATGGTTTTCCACAAATTTATGTGTTTTTCTAATTCCTATTATTAAATTCCTTTTCATATCTGGAAAATCTGAATTTTGCTTTTTTCTCATTTCTTCGATATTATTATGATTTTCTATTACAAATTTAGGTACATCTTTATATTTTTCTAATAATTGCTTACCTAGTATGTAATTCTCGATATTTTTTTCATAGTATATTCCTTTTGGTTTAAACATTCTATCACCCAAAAATATATTGCTCATTTTTTATAAAATTATTCTATGAATGATAAATTTCAAAAAACGGCTAAAGATTTATCTCTTTAACCGTAAAATATTAATCTAAAGTGGTAGCTGTTCTTCCAGTTCCTACTACATTTTCTTGTAATGAACGCCACGTATTACAGCCAATAATACCATCTACTGAAAGTCCCCTACTTGCTTGATAATTTCTAACAGCAGTAGTTGTTCTTGCACCAAATATTCCATCTAATCCTCCTGTTGTATATCCTAATGTATTTAAATCATCTTGTGCTATTAATACATATACACTTAAACTTCCTTGTCTTAATACTGGATACCCTCCTGATGAGCATGCTGGCGGTTTTTGTCTTCTATCAAAATGCACCCATGTAGGTGATATGCTAAATGGCTCTACATAACTCCATAAACCAGAATTTTCTGCACTATTTCTTAATCTTGCTCTTTTAGCATTATCCCATAATTGCCCTACATCAAATGCTGTTCCTGCATAATGTTGTGATTGGTTTCCATGACCACCTTCCCAAGGTCTTTTAAATGCAAAACCAACTGGTATAGGTAATCCAAATATATATCGTTGTGTATTCCAAGAGGTCATTGTTCTTTTGGTCGTCCATAAGGTATTACTATTACTTGATCCTCTAAATTCTCTTACCTTTAATGTTCCATTAGTATTATATGGCATACTATCTGATAAGTCCCTATAATATGTCTCTATCCTGTCTGTATCATTATTATAAACCAAAATTTTAGCCATAACAAACCTCCTTTATATATTATTTTATGTGGTTTTATTATGGCTTGTGCATATTTTACATTCTTTTTTGTGTTAACATTCCTTCTCTTCTATAAACTTTATTTATAATTTCTTCTTTATCATCCATTACTAGCAATTCACTATTCAATTCATGTTTATTTATATTTCTTACTATTGGACTATATGCTGAAGATTTACCGCAATGATTTGCATAGTTTACTGTTGCAATTCCTACCATATTTTCATATGCTCTTACTTTTAGCTGTTCTAATCTTATTTTTGACATATAACAAGCATTTGGAACAAGAATAATTTCACTTCCTTGTAACATTAAAATTCTTGTACTTTCTGGAAAATCCCTGTCAAAGCAAATCATTGTGCCTAATTTTACTTTACCTCTACCATAATCTAACTCACAAGTTTTAAACTCTGTACCAGGCTCAGTATACGCTTCCATTTTAGAATCAACTGTATGTACCTTTGAATATTTTAGTATAATGTTTCCATTTTTATCAATAATAATAACCGTATTTTTAGGCTTTTGTTCTGTTTTTTCTAAATAAGTAATTGCTATTGCTATTTCAAACTCTTTTGCTAAATTTATATATTGATTAATAAATTCATCATTGTTTTCTATTGCTTTGCTATTCCATTTGTCTATTTTTTCTTTAGATATTTTATCTTGGTCTTTTAAGTCTCCTTCAAATAACATTTCATATCCTGTATTCCACATTTCTGGAAATACTGCAATATCTGCTCCCATCTGCTTTGCTTTTTTGCAATATTTAATACCTTTTAACATATTATTTTTCATTGAATCAGTTGGGCTTAATTATAATAATACTACATTAAAAATATCTGATAATGTATTAATATAATCTAATATAGTTCTTGCTAAATGTTTTATATCCTCAATATTATCAATAGTTGGTATGTGTATAAATCCAACTTTAGATTTTAAATCATTTTTCTGTTTAAAATTTAATGCTCTAAAAAACACATTATTGCATAAATAATTTCCAGCATCATATGAAATTAGAACATTATAATTATTGATTTCTAAAGTATCTTTTAATACGCCATAATAATAATCTGTTTCTAATTTAATACCTTCTAAAATAGCGTTATTTTCTAAATAGATATTTTTGGTATTCGGCTTTTGCCCAAAAATTAATACATAATCATAATTCTGCAACATTTTTTCTTCTATTTGATTACTACTTGTCTCAAAATTATTTTCTAAACACAAAATATCTTGATTATAGCATTCTTTAATGTTATCCAGTAGTATTTTTGCTGAATTATCATTTCCTTCAAAACCTGCAATTAATATTTTCATTTTTTTACCTCGTTTTTTATTATATATGGTTACTATACCATAAATAGGCAAAAAAAGAAAGTGCTTTTCCAAACACTTCCAATTAAGTTTTATCTCCAAACATTTATATATTTTATATTTACAAATTTACCGCTCCGCATACCATGTTAACTTCTATCGATACTTTAATTTTATGATTTTCACTCTTTTTATCTTATTTTTGCCTTTTTTATCAAAACTAATAAAATCTTCAAAAGCAGTAAATTGGGCTATTTTGTCGTATCTTTCAGACATAGCACCGAGCAACATTCCACATGTGTTCATCTAAAAATCTTTTGAGATTTTTTATGGTATGTTAAGTAACTTTAAAATATTGATTTTGTTATATTTTTTAGCACTTTTTTAATAGATTTTAGTAATATAAATATTTTCAAAATTTTAGGCTTTTTTGTAAATAGTTTTTACTTTGGTTAGATTTTAGTTAGAGGTTTTTAAGCTTAACAGAATACCTACTTTTTATAATATTTTAATTAAATCTATGCTACTCTTATATGTAGATACTTTCCATCACCATTAATACCTTTTTTAATATTAATATTTTTATATGTAAAATCATCTACCTTATTATCTTTCATTTGTCTAATGCATTCAAAGAAATCACCATTTCTAAATTGCTCTACAAAGTCATTTTCATGTCTATCTGGCACAAAAATAATTGTATAATTTTTTAATTCATCTTTCCCTTCAAAATATCCAATTAATTCAAATAATTCATAATATATTTTTATTGTCATTTCAGTATTTTTTAATGTTTTCATTAATGGACCTGTATATCTCATTAATTTTATATTGTACATATCTTCAACAAATTGCTTTTTTTCAATATTATATTCTTGTAAAATATAATCAAATTTTGTTTCTAAATTTTGAACTTTATTTTCTCCTATCATATCACAGATTCTTTCAATTGCCACTTTCTCTTTATTTCTTTGTTTTTTTTTCTCATTTATTTGTATAAAAAAATTATAACAATCTTTGATTCTTTGATATTTTTCTATATCCATTAAACTTTCATCTACAGCAATTACGTCACCATATGCTAATAAAAATAATATGGATGGTATTTCTCTTTTTATATAATCGATTTTAGGCAACTCTGCTAATAAATTTTTATATTGATTTTCTACATACTCATCACTACTTTCTGATGAAAGAGATGTTATTAAGGTATGATATTTTATCATTTCCTGCAATATTTTTATAAAATCCTTTAGTTCCAATAAAATATCAGCCTGTTTTATTTTTTCCTGATTTATACCAATTTCTTCTAAAACCTTTTCCACATATTTGCTACCTAATTTATCATGAAATTTTATATCTTCTATAACTCCAATATCGTGAATTAAAGCAAATATTTTTAATAAAAATTTAGATTGTTTACTTAATTTATTATAAATTGTATTAAGTTCTTTTACTTGTTCTTTATTCTCTTTATTTCCATTAAAATTTATTATTTCTATATTATTTGCAATATTATCATTTACTATCTGATAGACATATAACGTATGTGCCATCCATCCATTCATTTTATATGTATTTGTTCCTCCTCTAATAACTTTGTTCTCTTGCTTTAGAATACTACTTAACATATCAATATAATTTTCTTCATTTTTATATTTGCTATATAAAACCCATAAGTATTTAGATGCTTTTTTATTTAATATAATATTGATAAAATTGTCTTTTAAAATATCTATTTTAATATCTACATCTTTTAATAATAAATTTAATTCTTCTATTGAATTTTGTTTTATTTGCATTCTTTCTTCTTCTGACTTTGCAGTTTTTAACATTAAACCTATTTTCCTATAATGTTTATCATAATCAAAATTTAATATATTTTCAGTTACATTTTTTATTCCTAGAATATTATATGTCATTTTTAGTACCTCCTGAAATTGCCTATATTCTAACATACTCTTAGCCAATTTTCAATTAATAATTGCTTATTTTCTTAATAATATTATATAAAAAATACACTGAAATGTATGTACTCTGCATATCCTCTGCAATATTTTTGTATTAACAGAGGATTAGGAAGCTTGTCTTTCTAAATGTTTATAGGAAAGCCTCTGCTTTCCTTATCCTACCCTTAAATTTTAAAAAAATTTAAGGGCAAAAATAATAGACTAATAATTTCATTTATTAATCCATATTATTTTTTTATTTTATAAAATTAAAAATCCCCCGTATGATATACGAGGAATGTGTATTCTTTCGTGCCGGTACACAATATAAAATATATTGCACGGCAAATGTATTCTAAATACATTATAATATATATTATGCTTTACGTCAATAAAAATATTCACTTTTTTACAAATAATTTTTTCATCATTTCGTCTATTAAATCAAGATTTTCATTTGACAGCTTTATTCCAGATAATACATCAAAATTTGTTTTTGGATCATATATTCTTTGTTTACTGATAACTCTAACTTGATTTACTATCGCTATACTTCCATATTTCATTTTTTGAACTTCTTTACTGATTTTTTGTGCAAGTTCAAGCTTTTTATATGCCTCTGATATATTATTATTTAATTCAGTAGTCTTTAAATAAATTTCATCTGAATCAGCATTTGTTTCTGTTAAGTTTTTTGTTTCTACAATTAATTGCTTTTTATTTTCATCTATTTCAATTTGGCTTTTCTCTAATAATTCATTAGATTTATCTAGCATTTTCTCATAAATATCATTGCCTAAAACAATTGAATTTTTATTAATTTTATCCGTTTTTTGTGATGAAAGCGGAACAATAGTAACTACTGGCGAATTTCTATTATTCTTCTTATCTATTACAACACAATAATGTAATCCACCTAATTCACTACCAATATTAAATCCTAGATTTACTTTGATAATATCTCCTCGTTCATATGTTTTTAAGTTAACTGGATTAAAAGTATTCTCTTCTTTTATATAGTTAATATAATCTTTTAGCCAATATGAAATGATATTAGCCTTTTTTATACTTATATCATTATCTGTTGCCAAACAACTATCTAAATAATCTGTTATACTTTTAATTGCTTCATTTTTATTATTGATTACATCTTCTTTATTCAATAACTTTCCTCTTTTCTATTTTTGATGTATTTGAATTATATTACTTTTTATCTGCTTTTTCAATATAATTTCTACTTTTTCGTTACTTTGTAACAATAAATAGTATTTTATTACTGTTTCATACAATGAATTTATTCAATTTTTTCTAAATCTCAAAACGTTACAATGTAACACAACTGTAACGCAAATTATTTTTATTCAAAATTGAAAGTATTGCAATTACTGACTTACAAGCTCTACCGTTACATTGTAACGCACCTGTAACGGTTTTGTTACGGAGAGAAAGAGATAGAACTAGATATAGAGTTAGAGAAAGAATTTGGCTAGACTACACTACACTTAATTTTATATTATATTTAACATAATTTTTTGCAAAAACATTGCAAAATCCTGCAGTATACTTTTCAAAATTATCTTGCTATACTTCTTTTATAATTACTTATTGGAGGTACACTTATGAATAATAAATATTATAAATCTATGTTTAAGAATTTTCCTGATGTTGTAAACGTAAAAGAACTACAAATAATGTTAGGTGGTATTAGTAAAAAACTAGCTTATCAATTACTCCAAAATAACATTATTAAATCAATTAAAATTGGACGAGAATACAAAATTGCAAAAGCTGATGTAATTTTATATCTCACAGAAAAAATTGCTCATAACTAGATTTTTGATTAAATCTGTGCTATTATAATTCAAATATTATAAATAGTAGGTAAATCTAATTCTGTTATGAATGAAAGGAGTTCTTATGCAGGAGATAACAGAAAACCTACGAAAGCAAAATATAACTGTTAGTTTACACGAAAAAAATAATATATATCAAGCAGTAATTAATTATAAAGATGATAACAATAAAAGAAAACAAAAATGGGTGTCTACTGGAATTAAAGTTGCTCGTGGTAATAAAAGAATAGCTTTGCAAAAAGCTGAAGAATATAGAGTACAATTTGAGAAATCTTTTAATTTACAAGAACGCATTAAAAAGGCAAATGATGAACAATCTAAAAAGTATATGTTATTTAGAGAAAAATTGCATACAGTGGATTCTCGCAAATATTATGATGAAAATATTCTATACTTCGATTATCTAAAATTATGGATTGAAAAGGTAAAAAACAATCTTGAATTAACAACTTATACATCTCATTTGCAAATGATAAATTCAAGAATCAAAAATTATTTTACTTTAAATACTATAAAATTATTAGATTTAGAACCTATACATATTCAAAACTTTTATGATATTTTATTAGCTGATGGTCTAAAACCTACTACTGTTATTCGTTATCACGCAGTTATTAGAAAATCACTAGATTATGCCTTTAAAAATGACTTAATTGTAAATAATCCTGCTGACAAAGTAAAACGACCTAAAAAGAATATTTTTGTTGGTTCTTTCTATTCTGACAATGAACTTAATGTATTATTTGAAAAATCTAAAAAGACCCACTTCATTTAGTTATTTTACTTACTGCATTTTATGGTTTAAGAAGAAGTGAAGTTTTAGGTTTAAAGTGGTCTACAATTGACTTTGAAAATAAGACAATAACAATCAAACATACAATTGTAGAAGTTAAAGTAAAAGGTGGTTACAAAGTTATTGGAAAAGATAGAACTAAAACAAAATCTAGCCATAGAACCTTGCCATTAACTGATGAAATTATAAAAGCTCTTGAAACTGCTAGAAAACAACAAAAATACTATAAAAGAAAATTTAAGAAAAACTATAATACAAAGTATGAAGAATATATTTGTTTAAATCCTGATGGCTCTATTATAAAACCTGATTATGTTACAAGACATTTTCCATTGTTACTAAAAAACAGTGGTTTAAGGCATATTCGTTTTCACGATTTAAGACACTCTTGTGCTAGTTTATTGTTATCAAAAAATGTACCTATGAAAGCTATTCAAGAATGGTTAGGACATTCTGATTTTTCTACTACTGCAAATGTATATGCTCATTTAGATGTAAATTCTAAAATACTATCTGCTGAAGTTATATCTTCTGCTTTTAGTATAAAAAATTAAATCTAGCTTGATATTGCATTAATTCAAACTAGATTTAGGCTTACACTTTTCTATTTATTATATTTATCTAAAATTTTACTTTGGTTAGATTTTGGTTAGATATAAAAATAAATTATTCTAACTAAAAATACATCTATCCTTACAGTGGAAATAATTTAGGCACTATTTAAAATTAAGCACTGCCACGCATTCCACATGTGTTGTAAACTTGGATATATCTATATCTACTCTTGGATATCTAATTACATATTTTTCCATCATAAATTAAAACTTTACATTGTTTACTAATAGTATTTAATATCTCCGTAATTTACTTCTAATTTAAATTTAATGTATAAATTAACCTATATTTTCTTTTAACCAATCTAAAATTAGATAATACACATCATCTTTATTAATCTCATTTAGCATCTCATGTCTTCCATCTTTAAATAAACGTATTTTTACTTTGTCTAATCCTGCTTTCATTAGCATTTTATAAACACGTATTACACCTTTCGCATTTTCACCTACCGGATCTTTGTCTCCAGAAAATATTAATGTTGGAATTTTTAAAGTTTTATTAATATTTTTTTGTTTTGATAAATAATGTGTTCCTTTTAATAACTCATAGTAAGCTATGGCTGTAAAATTTTTACCACATTTTGGATCTTTTTGATATTTATCTACTATTTCTTCATTTCTTGTCGTCCAATCTGCATTTGTTCGATTTGGTTTAAATTTTTTATTAAACGATCCTGTTATTAAATATTCTAATAATTTGCTTTTATATCTTTTTCCTTTAAACAACATAATTACTTTAATAAGCATTTTTCCTAGTATTAGTAAGCTACCCTTTTGTCCGCTTGTTCCAGAAATAATCATTCCTGAAAGGTTATCTTTATATTTTGTTACATAAGTTCTTACTAAAAGTGATCCCATACTATGTCCCATAATGACATATGGTAATTCAGGATACTCTTTCTGAATTTCATTTTGTAATATATGAATATCTTCTACTAATCTATCCCATCCATCTGTATCTGCAAAATAACCAAAATCTTCTTCATTTTTCACAGTATTTCCATGCCCTAAATGGTCATGTCCAACAACAATATATCCACAATCTGCAAGCACTTTTGCAAAATCATCATACCTTCCAATATGTTCTTGCATTCCATGCACAAGCTGTACTATTCCTTTGTATTCAGCTAGTTCTTTATTTATCCACTTTTGTGCATATACTTCTACACCTGTTGAAGAAGTAAAATAAAAACTTTCTACCATAAACTTTCTCCTATACCATATTTTTTTACATTTTATCATAAGAAAAACGTTTTTCCAAGTTTAATTTGTTATTTGGAAAAACGCTTATTCTTCTATATAGGCTTTTGACCTTAGTGAATCTTCAATTTCTTTTACTTTTCTTAATAATGAATAAAATAATGGTCCCATAATATAATTAATATGTTTTATTTGGCTAGAAAAACTCATATTACATCCTTTGGCAATCAAGCTATACTTTATACTTTGTATCTCTTGTTTAATAATTGGAATAAATGTAATTGCAAGGCTTACCATAATACCAATATTATTCACATTTATACCAACCCACTTAAGTGGAAACAACAACATTTGAATTGCTTTTGCAATTTGCATAGCAGTTGTAGTTTTTCCAAAAATATATGTAATATGACAAACCATAATTAATCGAATTCCAATCTTAATTGCTTCTATTAAACCCATAGCCCATATATTAATTAATACTGTAAACATTATAAATGGCATTAAATACAAAATTGTTTTCCAAGTTTCTCTTACACTAACCTTGCATAAAAGCATACATAAAACTTGCAATACAAAAATTCCTGCTAATATAACTATGTCTTGAATAAAAAACAAAACAATTGTATAAATAATAAATATTATAAATCTTATAACTATTTTCATGCATGATATCCCTTCACTAATTTTTGAACAAGTTCTTGCATTGTCCATTCCTCTAAATCAATTTTAATATTTTCTTTTCTTAATTCTTGAAGTAATACAATAATTTCTGGAATTTTAATATCACTTTGTTCTATCTCATCAATATGTTCTAATATGTCTGTCTTTTTAAAACAAACCTTTATATTTCCATTTTCCATAACCCAAATTTCATCTGACAATAATATTTCATCAATAATATTAGTAATATAAATAATTGTATATCCTTCTTGTTTTAATTTTTTTATAATTCTATATATATCCTCTTTTCCTTTTGGATCTAGCATTGCTGTTGGCTCATCTAATACAATATATTTTGTTTGCATTGCAAGCACAGTTGCAATTGTTAATCTTTGTTTTTGCCCTAAAGAAAGAGTATATGCTTCTTGTTTTTCTTTGCCCTCCAATCCTACTTTCTTTAAAGCTTCTTTTATTTTTTCCTCTACATTTTCTATTTTTAAATTTTCTAATGGAAATCTAATTTCATCTTCAATAGAATTAAATATAATTTGATTTTCTGGATTTTGAAATACAATTCCTACTTCCTTACGAATGTCCAAAAAATTCTCTTTCTTGCTTGTACTTTTTCCTTCAATAATAACCTCTCCTGTTGTTGGCCTAACAATACCTGCAATAATTTTAGCAAGAGTTGATTTTCCGCGATCCATTTTTTCCAATTACACAAATAAATTGCCCCTCTTTAATAGTTTTATTAACTTCCTTTAGAATTTTGTTTTTCTTTTCATATCCATAACTTACATTTCTTAATTCAATCATATATCTTTTACAGTTTCTAAAACTGATTTCCTCATTCCTTTAAATTTTGTATTACTTCTTGATAAGTGTAAAAACTTCCTACAATAAATATTACTGCATCTTTATATGCTTGTTTACACTTTTTTACTGCATTTTCTAATGAATCCATATATAAATTATCTTTTCTATATTTCAAAGCTTCTTTATATAGGATTTCTTTATTCACATAGCATTTTACTTCATCTTGTTCTTTTGTACCATCTGTAAAAATAAATTTTGCTTCTTTGTCTTGTATTAATTCTTTTATTACTGTTTTATAATCTTTTGTTTTTAAAATAGAAAGAATATATATTCTATGCTCTTTTGGATAATATTGCTTAATTGTATCTTTTAAATTTTTAATAGCTGCTTCATTATGTCCACCATCAAATATTATTAATGGGTTATCATATATTTTTTCAAATCTTGCTTTATGTACTACTGTTTTTAAACCCTTTTTTATTGCTTCTTCTGAAATAGTATAACCCTTTTTTTGTAATACATTAATTGCTTCTAATACCATACATGCATTTCCAATTTGTTTTCTTCCTTTTAAATTGATTTGAATCTGTTTTCCTTTATAGTTAAATATTTGGTATTCTCCTTTATAGGTAACATTTGTCCAATCTTGTGGAGAAATAATATGTAATATATTGTTTTTTTGCTTACATGTTTGTTCTATGATTTCATTTACTTGTGTTTCTTGTTCAATAAATATTGTTTCTGAATTTTGTTTAATAATACCTGCTTTTTGGATAGTAATTTCTTCTAACGTCTTTCCTAAAATATCCATATGGTCATATCCTATTGATGTAATCATAGATAATATTGGATATACAATATTAGTACAATCACATAAACCTCCTAACCCTGTTTCCATTATAACAATATCACATTTTTTATTTGCAAAATATAATAATGCAATTGCTGTTTCTAATTCAAATAGTGTTACTTTAACATCATGTTTTTCATTATATTGTTCAACAATTGGTTTCATTATGTTTATATTATTATCAAATTCTTCATCTGATATTTCTTGATGGTTTATGCAAATTCTTTCATTAAATTTAATAATATGTGGAGACATAAATTTTCCAACTTTATAACCTGCTTGTTCTAAAATGGTAGATAGCATTTCACAAACGCTACCCTTTCCATTTGTTCCAGCTACATGAACTATTTTTAGTTTGTTTTGTGGAAAATCTAATTTTTCCATAAAGTATTTTATAGCTTCTAATGTTGGCCCTTTAGTCCCTTTATAGAATTTCGTCAAGTATTCATTAGTCTTCATTTATTTCTCCTTCATATAGATAACGGTTTACGATTGGTCTTGTTATTTTTTCTAAAAAGTAAATGGTTATAATTCTAATTGGTAGCATAATAACTTGTGCCACAACTCTACTAGAAACAACAACTAGGTATGCTTTTCCATATAACATGTTTAGCCAAATAGAAACAATAAAAATTTCAACAATACCTAAAACTAATAGATTGCTAGTAATTAATTTTAAAATAAATTTTTTATTATTGATTCCTTGGTTTTGCTTTTTATATAAAAATATACCATAAATTAATCCAGAAAGTCCTGCACTTATTGTAAATCCTGGAAAATACGTACCAAAAGGAAATAATATTGCTCCTATAAAATCCCCTAATGCTGCTATTGCCGTACTATATTTTGGTCCTAACCAAATAGCAGACATCATTATTGGTACAAAAGAAAAACTAATAACTAATAAAGGTGTTTTTATAGAAATAAATCTATTTAAAACAATTAACAAAGCAAGTAAAATTCCTGATAAAATTACTTTTTTTAATTTTGACATAAAAAAATCCTCCTTTAAATGTTTCCGCATATTTAAAGAAGAAAGACGTATTTGATTTCGTTTTCTTAATTTTACTAAATAGCGGAATGCGAAAATAAATATGCGAGTTTTCTCTTGCTCAAGTAACAACTTCCCGTCTACTTGATCTTAACAATTTATTTTCTACTCTATTTTATATAAACTATAATATATGATACAACTTTTTACAAAATTCGTCAATACATATTCTCTAATAAAAATATAATTCATTTTTACAATATATGGAATAAATAATTCTCATTTTTAATTTTCTTAAGTATTGTTTTTTTATTAATTTAAGTATACAATAAGTAAAGATAAATTTATGGAGGTTTTGCAAATGCAAGAATTATCAAGAAGTAAATTATATGAAATCGAAAAAGTTGCTAATTTTAAAGAACTTATTAATCGTTCAGCTAAATTATATCCTGATAAGCCTGCTTTTATTTATAAAAACAATCCAAAAGATTCTACATATATTACTCATACTTATATGAATGTAAAAGAAGATATACGGAAATTTAGGAACTAGTCTACTTGGGTTAGGTTTAAAGGGAAAACGTGTTGCTATTATTGCACCAAATCGTTATGAATGGTGTATTAGTTATCTTGCTGTTACAACTTCTCGGTATGATAGTTGTACCTTTAGATAAAGCACTTCCAGATAATGAAATTGAAAGTTCTGTTATTCGTAGTGAAGTAGAAGCAATTATATTTGATAAAAAATATTTAGATGTTTTTAAAAAATTACAATCTAATCCATCATGTAAATTAAAACATTTTATTTGCATGGATTCTAAAGAAGATGAAAATGAAGTTCTTTCACTTTCTAATTTAATAAAAAAAGGAAAAGAACTACGCGAAAATGGTAATACTAGTTATGATGAAGTTGTTATTGATAATACAGGAATGACTATTATGTTATTTACATCTGGAACAACATCTCTTGCTAAAATTGTAATGCTATCTCAGCATAATGTTTGTTCTAATATTTATTCCACAGGTTGCATTGCAAAAGTTACTCAAGATGATACATTTCTTTCTTTTTTACCTTTACATCACACTTATGAATCTACTACCACATTTTTGTATGGTCTTTATTCTGGCATTACAATTGCATTTTGTGATGGACTTCGCTATGTATCGCAAAATTTAAAAGAGTACAAGGTAACTGGTTTTGTTTGTGTTCCTTTAATTCTAGAAGCTATGTACAAAAAAATACAAAAAGGTATTAAGGAAAAGCATTTAACTATTCCCTTTAAGATTTTAACTGCTATTTCAAATCTTCTATTAAAATGTGGTATTGATATTAGAAGAAAGTTATTTAAATCTGTTATTAATGAACTTGGTGGACATCTTAGACTTGTTATTTATGGTGCTGCACCGATGGATAAATCCACAATTAAGGGACTTAAAAACATCGGAATTGAACTATTAAATGGTTATGGTTTAACAGAGGCTTCTCCTATTGTATCTGCTGAAAATGATAAATATCAAAAACCTCGGCTCTGTTGCATTTGCTTTACCAGATGTTGAAATTAAGCTTGATAATAAAAATGAACAAGGAATTGGTGAAATATTAGTAAAAGGTCCAAACATCATGCTAGGATATTATGATAATAAAAAAGCAACAGATGAAGTATTAATTGATGGTTGGTTTCATACAGGTGACTTAGGCTATTATGATGATGAAGGTTATTTATTCATTACAGGAAGAAAAAAGAATGTTATTGTTTTAAAAAATGGAAAAAACATTTATCCAGAAGAACTTGAAATATTAATTGCTAGGCTTCCTTATGTAGCAGAAAATATGGTTTTTGGAAAACCAACAGATAATAATGACTTAGAAATTAATGCTAAGATTGTATATAATACTGAATATATGGAACATACATACCTAGATAAAGATTCTAAGGATTATAAAGACATTATTTGGAATGATATTAAAGAGATTAATAAATCACTTCCAGCCTATAAGCATATAAGAAATATTATTGTTACAGATGAGCCAATGATAAAAACCACTACTCAAAAAGTAAAAAGAAATGAAGAATTAAAGAAGATATTAGGAGAATAAATCCTATGTTATAAATAAAATATATAAAATTTTCAAAAATACTCGTTCAAGCTAATTATCACAGAAATTCTAAGTAAACTTTATGGCACCCTTCAATTAAAAATGAACACTTTCCATAAATTTACAAAGAATTTCTAGTTCAATTACTTTCAATGCGTTTTTTTCAAATTTTATATATTTTATTTTATAATAAATGTCTTTTTAATCAAATAATACTATTAAACTTAACTATAGTACAAATTGTAAGATTGCTACAATTATAACACCTGGAACTCCTAAGAATCCTACAAGTAATGCAGTAATCCAATTTAAGTCAATAACAAATCCAAAATTTGCTCCAATTAAGTTAACCATAAATATAATTATTCCTCCAACAATTCCATTAATAACTAATTTGATAATTATTTTCATTGGTAAAGATAATAATTTTAATACAATAAATAAAATTCCTACCCCAATTAAAATTGGTAAAATCATTGTAAAGTCCATTCTCTTCCCCTCCTTTTCTTTTGCAGTTTATCTATTTTTACATAGTTTTTTAATCATTGCTACACATATGCTTCCTTGTCATTTCTAATAAATTAAGTTCTGTAAATCCTACAATTTGCGTTTTTGACCTATCTTTTTTCAAATTTTCTTTTAATACTTCTATTATTCTTTCTTTATGCTCTTTTTCCTTCATATCTATAAAATCAATAATGATTATTCCGTCCAATATCTCTTAATCTTAATTGTCTTGCAATTTCTATACTAGCTTCTCTATTTACTGTAAACACGGTTTGTTCCAAACTTTTAGCACCTATGTATTTTCCAGAGTTCACATCTATTGCTGTAAGAGCTTCTGTTTTATCTATTGTAATAAATCCTCCACATTTTAACCATACTTTTCTATTTTCAATTTTTTCTAGTTGTGTTCTTAAATCATAAATATCTAGTATATCTTTTTCATTTTTTAGTTCTATTTCTATTGATTGCTTTGTTTCTGATAATATTTTATTTATTTCTTCATATTGTTTTTTATTATTTACTGTAATTTTCTTTATATCCTGGTCAACTAAATCAATTAGTATTCTTTTTACTATTCCAGGATTTTTATATACTAATTTAGGTATTTCCTTATTAGAATTTTGAGACTCTTTTTTTATATCTTCCCACTGCTTTTCTAAATTGTTTATATCTTCTACTATCTCTTTTTCACTTTTCCCAACAGCTGACGTCCTTATAATTATTCCTGCATTATTAGATATATTTTTTTCTACTATTTGTATTAACCTTTGTCTTTCTTTTTCATCTTCTATTTTTTGTGAAATCGTAATAAAATTTGCTTCTGGCATATATACACAAAATCTACCAGCTAAGTTAATGTGTGTAGATACTCTTGCACCTTTTTTATTTGTACTATCTCGCTTAACTTGTACAAGTATAGGCATTCCTACTTTTACTATATCTTTAATATTACTCTTTTTCATTACTTCTTCTGTATTATTGGTTTTCGTATCTAGTTTTGGTAAAATATCTTTTAAGTGTATAAATGTATTTTTGTTTTCTCCAATATCTACAAATGCTGCTTGCATTCCTTGTAGTACATTTTGAATTTTTCCCACATATATATTTCCCTCTAGCCTTTTAATTTCATTGCTTTCTATATATCTTTCTATTAGCTTTCCGTTTTCTACAAGCATAATTGTTTTATTTTCTTGTTCATCTATATTAATTATTATTTCTTTCATGTATTGCCCTTTCATTTAATTGTATTTATTCATAGCAGTATCTATTCCATTTTTAATAATTTCCTCTACTGCTAATTCTGCTTTTTCAACTCCTGTTTGTAGTATAGCATATTCTTCTTCTGGGATGTTCCCAATTACGTAGTTTATAATGTCGTTTTTATATTCTGGTGTTCCTATCCCTATTCTAATTCTTGGAAAATCTATATTACCTAATTCTTGTATAATGGATTTCATTCCATTATGATTTCCTGGTCCACCTTTTTTTCTAATTTTTATTATTCCTTTTTTTATGTCCATATCATCATATATTATTATAAGTCTTTCCTTTTCTGGCTTATAGAAGTTTACAAATTCTCGTACCGCTTCTCCGCTCAAATTCATATATGTTTGAGGTTTTACTAAAATCACTTTATTATTTTCTATATTCCCAATTCCATACATGGATTTAAATTTAGTACGATTCATTTCTATTTTATATTTTTTTGCTATTTTATTGATTGTATCAAATCCCATATTATGCCTTGTTTTTGCATACTTTTCCTCTGGATTTCCTAGTCCTATTATTAAATACATCTTTATCCTCTTTTTCCTAATTTCTTATATATTGTACATTGTTTTTATGAATTTTACAAGTAATATATGAAGTTTTTACCATTTTCTAATTCCTTCTATATGTAAAAATCTATGTTTTATATAATTATATGTAGATATTTTTCTTCCATATGAGTCAAATGTATGTGTTGCTACTAAAAGATTATCTAAATCATTTTGTAATTTATCCACTACTAATAAACTATGACCAAATGTCTCTCCATTAAATGATAATTGCACAATATCTCCTATTTCTATTTCTTCTATTGCTACTTCTTTCGCAAATGGTCCTACTGAATTATTGTTTAATAAAAACTTTGCTAAAAATTCTACTCCTGTCCAAGATGGTGTCTTGTCATTTGCATTTTTATAATACCATCCATTTTGATTATAATTCATTATATTACATCCATGAAATATACATTGTGATACAAAGTTTGTACAGTCTCCTCCAATAGCATCATAATTGTAATATGCTGGATTTCTTTGATATGCCCACTTTTTTGCATATTCTTTTGCTATTTCTCTATTATATTTTACTATTTGCATATAATCCCCTTTATAATTTATGCAATATCTTATAGATTGGATAATGCTACAAAAAAAGATACTTGTAAATACAAGCACCTTTATATATTATCTCTTAAATAGCTAAGTGTTCTGTTTCTTTCGTTTTGTAATATCTTATTAGTGTTAGAAAAACATTTTGGTTTTAACAATATCTCTTCTAATTCATCTAATTTATTTACCTTTCTATCATTTAAATCTAACTTATTTAACAAGTCTTCTAATTTTTGCCTATTGCTTTCTCTTATAATTGTTGCAAATTGTTTATTAAATTTAGTAGCAAATATTGTCCCATGAAATGTATCTGTGATAACATAATCTGCATTTTTAAAATACCCTAAAAGTTCAAATGGGTGAACAGTTATATGAATATCACTACAAGCTTGATATGCACCAATTGTTAATATTTTCTTATTAAATTTTTTAGCAATTCTTTTTATTTCTTCATTTTCTTCATCATTTAATCTCATAACATAGGAATAAACTATAATATAATTTTTTAAGTCCTTTTTTTCTTTAATTACATTACTAAAGTCATATACTAAAACAGGATCTAAATTTTGTACAATTTTCTTATTAATTAATCCCTCAACTAGATTTTTAGTGTTTTCATCTCTAACTGATATATTATCAAATTTATCTAATAGTGTTGCAATTTCTTGGTCTATTTTTGCTTCTTTGATTTTATCTAACGTAGTAGTTCCAGCTGATGCCGCATAACTTATAACTTTATTAGCTTTATTTTCATACCCAAATAATTGTCTAGAATATCCAATTGGATACCCTTGCATACAATGAAAAACCTCATCACTTCCTATAACTAAAGTATCTAATTGTGGTTTTAGATTTCTTTCTCCTACTCCTAGTTCTAATAAGTACTCATTCTGAAATTTTTCTTTCATAATATTAAACTCTTTTTCTGCTACTGCTATATATTGAATATTATGGCTTTGCACTATTGACTTTTCAAATTCAAAATCTACAAATTCAACTTCATTTCCCATTTCTTTTATCATACTACTTAATGCAAATGCTTGTAAAAATGAGCCATAATTAATTACTCTTTGCATAGACATTATACCAACTTTTTTCACACTAACACCGTCCTTTATTTTATATCTTTTATTGCTTCTATAAAACCATGATTTTTATACTTTTCTTTAAATAATTCATTTTTTGCATGTCTCTTAGATGGATTTCTCAACTGTTCATTACCATATATTGCTTCTTCTAATGTTCTCTCTTCATAATAAATTTCTCCTTTACATTTATCAAATAATTTTTTACCTTTTTCCGTATTAATTAGCACTACTGACACTCCTAAATCTTTATCTTTATGCTCAAATGGTACATTTTTACCTATTTCCCAAAAATCGCCTATTGTAATATCTGATACTCTTTCTTTTCTTGCATATTTGCATTTATAACAAGAATCCCTATAAAATATTCCACTTAAAAATCCATAAAAATAATTGTCTTCATTACTAGGTTTAGAATAAATTATTTCCTTATCATTATATAAAGTAAATTTAAAATTTTCTCTTCCCCTAAAAGTTAAATTTGTTACTTTTTTTCCTACTGTGTTTTCTATTTCTTCAATATATTCATCTAAATATTTTTGTGATGGCATGCCATGACAAATAATATCTATTGTAATTAAATTTTCATAGCTTTTTAATAAGAATTTCTTTAAGCCATCAACTTGACATGGCGTTCCTACAAATACGACTTCTTTTCCTATTTCTAAAAAATATTTTATTTTTTTATATATTTCTCCAATAAAACTGTGAGAATACTTAGATCCTTTATATTTTAATAAATCTTCTTTCGTATCTGAATAAGAATAAACAAGTTGCATATTTTCATCATATGACACACCTATAGCTATACCACTTTTTTCTATAATGTATTTATAAAATATAGATGCCATTGCTCCTGAACTACTGCTTACTCTATCTTCATAATCTTTACTCCAACTAGCATATGTATACATGGGCATTCTAAATTCTGACTTTTGATTTATTTGACATACTTTACTACATAATCCACAATGTGTGCATTTTTCTTCATCTATAACTGGATATAAAATACCATATTCATCATATTGCATACTAATGCATTTTTTAGGACATATATTATAGCATGCCATGCAAGCTGAACATTTATCTTTTTCTATATTAAATTTCATTTATTAATTTATCCTTTCATAAACAATCAACGTCTTTTCTTTTCCACTATTTTGTATAGCCTGTGGATTTGTAATTGTAGATTTTATTTTACTTACATCTTCAAAATTTGGCTCACAGCCATCTGAATAAGCACAAATATACTTCGCTTCTTTTAAATCCACTTTATATATCTTTACAAATTCCATTGCCGCTTTTTCTCCAGAAAGCACCCCAAAAGCTTTATCTTTAATAATAGGATTATTTCTAAAAGCAGTTCTTACTAGTATTCTATCTTTTGGATTAGTCCAATCAAAGTTATATTTTGTTAATACTTCTTTTTCATATTTTTCAAAATTAGAATGATTATTTTCTGTCTCGAAAATTTGCTCATACCTTTCGTTTAGAACTTTTATATGACAGTCACCTATCGAAAAGCAAATTAAATAATTTTCTAAAATAATTCCTCCTGTTGCAACCGCACAATATAAATCATTTTCTATATAATTTATTTCTCTATCTTCATTAATTTTCCAAACTTTATTATTTACTTTTTTCACAATATTAAATAACGTTTTTTCTGTTATGTCTTTTTCTTTTATTAAATAATCAACAAAATTTTCTGCTATTATTTGAGCCGCCTCATATGCGCCACTTGGATTAGGATATATTTTAATCCAATTTTCAATTTCTTCTAATGTAGTAGGATATATAATATTTTCTCCATTTATCGAATCTCTTGTAACACCATCAGCAATACAAAAAACATTATTATTTACACAAAAATAATCCTCTACTACTGGTTTTATATTATACTTTATAAAATTATAATTATCATATGTTTTAGAAAATATTAATTTGAACAAATTCTTTCCCTCCTATAAATAAATTCACTATCATAAAGAGACATTTTTTCATACATTTCTTTTGTTGGCTTTGTCATTTTATCTCTATCTAATTTGTTCAATCCCTTCCTATATTCTTTCACTTCATCCATTTTTTGTATAGCTTGTTCAAATTTATTTTCTTTTATGCAATCAATGATTTCTTCTAGTCTACTATCAGTTAAATTTGCTTTTAATAAATCTTTTAAATTAAAAAACCATTTGAAATCGTCAAAAATTTCTTTCTTATCTGATTTTGTAAGAAAATCACTATCTATAAATTTACAAAGTATATAAGATGCATTTTTAGCATAAAAATATCTATAGAAACCTAAATTATCTGTTCTTCTAAAATTCTCAAAAATATATTTATATGCCATATTAATTCCATCGAAATATTTTTTTGTACACTTTGTAGAAATAGTAGAAGCATTATACGTTTGTCTATAATTATATATTATATCTTTTATATAATATACTTTATCAGTATTAACAAAGCAATATGTTGTAAATATCGCATCTTCTGCTGGTATTCCTTTTACAAATCTTAATTTTAGTCTATCTAAGAACTTTTTTCTAAAAATTTTATTACATGCACTTGAATTCATTACAAAAAAAGATTTTTCATAATCTGTAATAGATAATTTAAAATTATCATATGTTTCTTGATTAAATACTGGATTGTCCCATTTTTTCCCATTTGGTTCTACATTTATATAATTTCCTATAACATAATCTGCTTTCTTATTTTCTATTTCTTTATACATTACTTCAACCGAATTTAATTCAAAAAAATCATCTGCATCACTAAACATTATATATTTACCTGTTGCGATGTTTAATCCAGCATTTCTAGCATCAGATAATCCTCCATTTTCTTTATGTATAACTATAACCCTAGCATCTTTATTTTTATACTCTTCACATATCTTTCCTGATGCATCTACTGATCCATCATCTACAAGTATTACTTCCAAATTAGAATAAGTTTGGTTTAAAATAGATTCTATTGCTTGTCTTACATACTTTTCTACATTAAAGATTGCTACTATTACTGAAATTTTATCCATAGTAATTTTCCTTTCTATTTATGTTTCTTCAATATTATAACATATTATTTCTTTAATTTCAATTATTCTTTATTTTCTAGTATTTTCATATATATAATCCATAATTTCTTCATTTTTCTTATAATCGCTTATATAAATTAATATATAGTTTACACATAAAAATACCCAGAAATAAACTATCCATTACTTCTAGGGATTTTTATAAAATAAATAATTATATCTATTATTTATTAACCAATAGCTATACTTCTTCTGCTCCTTTTAAATAATCGATATATTCTTCTAGACAATAGCCATTTTCTTTAATTATTTTTGCATGTTCTTCTCCTACATATCTCCAATGCCATGATTCATACGTTATCCCTGTAATATCTTGCTTGTCCTTTGGATAACGTAAAATAAATCCATAATCTTGTGCATTTTTTTGTAGCCACTGGAATGCTTTTGTTTCTTCAAATTCATTGGTTACTGTATTAAAATCTGCTGCTAACCCTAGGTTGTGTTCACTCATTTCTGGTCTTTGCACAACTGTTTGTGCTAATTTTTCAGCTTCTTCTTGCTCTTCTCCTTGTTCAATGTAATATTCTACTTTATTCTTAAATAATTCTTCTTGCTTTTCATAGCTTCTATATGCTGATGCTACCCAAATAGCTGTTATTCCGTCTTTATACATTGCATTTATCATTTCTTTTAAATAGGTTATTGCTCTTTTATCAAACATGACACCATCATCTATCTCTTCTAGTTCTGGCACATATGAACTATCAACAGAATTATCTTTATTAACTAATTTTAAATTCCATTGGTTTAATTCTTCAGAATTTATACCTACATTGCTAGACACTTGCATCACTTCATTTGTTACTTCAGGCTCATTGTTTGTCTCTTCTAATGTTTGCATTCCTTGTATATCTTCCATTGTGTCTTCATCTTCTTTATTAAACAATGATATAATTCCAGAAATTACAAACCACAAAACACCTATAATGCAAACTAAAACTAGTAATAGCATTAATATTCTTTTTGTAAATTTATTTTTATTTCTTATTCTTAACATACAATCTCTTCTTTCGTCTATTTCTTTATTTTATTGTATTGTTTTTGTTTTCTAAAGTCAATATATTTTTGGTATTGTTATATTTTACCAGTTTTGTTTAACTTAGCAATAAGTGCTTTTATCTTAATTCCTTCATCTGAAAACATTTTTTCATGCTCTGTTATAATATTATTTTCTATTTTCTCACTATGCAAGTCATATGTTTTCCATACAATTTCATATCCCGCTTCTTCAAAATAATGTAAACTATCTATAAATAAGTTATCATCATCTGTTTTAAAGTGAATATCTCCTCCATCTTTTAAAAAAACTTTATATAGTTCTAATTGTCTAGTATGTGTTAATCTCTTTTTGTGATGTTTTCCTCTTGGCCATGGATTACAAAAATTAATATAAATTCGTTCTACTTTATCGTTTTCATCCATCATTGTTAAAATTTGTTCAATATTACATCTTGTTAATATAACGTTATCAATTAATCTATTTTCTTTTTTATAAACTTCTTCTACATTTCTTTTTGCTAATCCTAGCATTGTATCAATTAAATCTATACCTATAAAATTGATTTCTGGATTTCTGAATGCAAGATTTGCAATAAACTGTCCTTTTCCACATCCTAGTTCAATATGTATTGGTCTTTCCACTTTAAATACACTTTTCCACTTTCCTTTATTTTCTTGTGGTGTATCTATATAAAATGAACATGTATCTAACTCTTGCTTTGTCCAACTTCTTTTTCTAATTCGCATTTTCTTTTTTATCTCCTTTTTTGTTTTATATAAAAATATTTGATTTTTTATATAAAACAATGCCCAGTTTTCTTCTTACTTAAGTTAATACTTCAAACTCTATATCCTCTTTTTTATATTCTTCTGGCTTTAATCCTAATCTTGATTTACTATAAATAGCTAATATGATTACTACTCCTGTACAAATAATTCCTAAAATTAACAATGCTTCATATATATTTGTTACTCTAAGAATAGATGATGCAATAACTCCTATAATCATTTTTGATAAATTATCCATAATTCCATTTACTGAATATATTTTAGGTAAAATTTTATTATCTGAAAAATTATTCATGTATCTTTTCTTTAATACTTGATATACACCTTTTGCATATGCTCTAGCAATAAATACAACTGTTATAAACATTAATTGAATTTCAAATGGAATATTGAATATTGTTACCAAACCTAATATAATACTACCTAAAGTCAATAACAGTCCTATATATGTTAAAGAACGATTTTTATATTTTTTGTTAAAGTTATTTGATGTAGTAGAAAAAATTCCCACTAGCATTTGAAATCCTGCTAATATAAATCCTATATAATATGATGGTATTTGTAGTTCTTTTAATAATGTTTCTTGGTAAGTTGAAAATACACTTATAAATCCCCACAACATTCCTAGCATAATTAGTAATGTATGTAAACGTTTTGATTTAAATATAAATTTAAAGCCGTCTTTTAAATTACATATGATTGTAGATACTTCTTCTTTTACATCTTTTGTTTCTTTTTGGTTTGTTTCTCTTTCAATATCAATAAAATTCATAGCAATTATTAATGCAAATAAATTTGTTGCTAAACATAAACAAATTGGTATATATGGATTTATAGCATATAAAAAACCTGAAATTAAAACAGATGTTGCTCCAATGAAACAATACTTAGAATATCCTTTTCCATCAATTTTAGCAAAAATTTCACCTTTTTTTCTTCCTTCTGGTAAAGATGCATTTAAGAAACTTGATTCTGCTATTCCTTTTAATCCAAACCCCATGCTACTTATTCCTTGTGCAATCAAAAGCCATATAAAATTCGGACAGAATAATATTACACTCATAGAAATTAGATTAAGCAATTGCCCTAAAACCATCGCATTTTTTTTACCAATTTTCTCAACTATTACATTATTTGGTATTTGAAACACCAAATACATTAATGCATAAAATGAACTTGATAATACAACATCCGCTGCTGATATGTTTTTTACACCTGTTAAAAATAATACTTGAATTCCATAGTAAAATACCCAATCAAGTCCTACCATTTGATAAATAGGGTATAATTTCATATTATTTTTTCTTAGTTTAGAAAGCTTTTTTTCATTCATTTTTATTCCTCTTTCGTTTTCTATTTTTCCTTATTGTATCATATATCACATTTTATGACAATAACTTATAAAACATACCATTAATTTCCTATATATAAAAGATAATGACAATACTATCATTATCTTTTATATATATTTTAGTATTTCTATGCATACATAGAAATTTCTTTTATATTTTCACATTCTTCAACTGATTGATAAGGATTTTGAATAAAATATATTTTAAGTTTTGATTTTTCTTCTTCATTAACATCTGCAAAATTTGTAATTTTAATTACATAATACTTGTCTCTTTTTTCTTTTGAAAATTTTAATTCATTTCCTGTCATAGTAAAAAGCTTTGTATCATCTAAACTTGTTTTTATTTCTAAATAAATTTCTTCATTGCCTTTTACTGTTTTTATTAAAATATCATGTCCTTTGTTAATAGACTTATCTTCCCAATCTTTTTTTCTATTATAATCTTTATTATAACAAATTACTTCAATATCTTTATTCCATAATTTTAATTCTTTTAATAGAAATTTGTTTTTCTCTTTTAGCAATTTGTATATATATAATTCTCCTTGTACTCCAAAATGATATTTATATTCATCTGGTAAATATTCCATTACTTTATTTTTTTCCTTAGCATTTTTGTTATAATTTCTATCGGATTTTTTTCTGTTCTTTTTGTTAGTTTCATTTTCTTTTAAATTTATAATTTTAAAATTAGTATTTGCATTTTCAATATCTATATTATCTATTTTCTTTCTTAACTCTTCGATTTTACTTTGTTTTTCATCTTGTTTTTTCTTTAGATAATTTAGTTTGAAAACTTCATCATATCTTTCAAATATTTTTTCTGCTTTTTCTTGATCTACTTTCATAAATCCTTGTACATGTTGAAATCTATAACCTGTTATTTCTTTAAATTCTTCTAAAGAAATATTAATACTTTCTGCATTATCTAAAAAGTAAATATATTCCCAACACAAGCTATCTTTATCCGTCCCCCAAGTATTTAATGAAAGTGGATGATTATGCATTTTATATTTAACTATGCCTTTTACAAAAAATTTTTTATTTCCGTAAAAAAGCATCATATCTCCTATTTTAATTTTTTGCCATATATTCTTTTTATTAATGTTTACTCCCCACATATTTAATTCTTTATTAGGAAAAATTTCTTTTAATTCATTATATTGTTCTTGTGTAATATATTTTTGTAAATTATCTAAATTTTCCTTTTTTAAAATTGTTATTTGGAGTTGTTTGTCTGCTATTTTTCCTGCAGGTTGTAAAAAAATATTCATACTTTTCTCCTTATCTTTCTATAAATAAATTTAGCTATATATTGCATTTGTTCTTTACTTTTTTTATTTCTTGTTTGAAATCAAAAAAACGCTTGTTGCAATTAGTATAATATATTTTATCATATATTGTCAATTTTTGGAAGGTAATAAAAGTTATTAAAAAATTATATTTGACAAATCCATTTAATCTGTATATAATAATTATAGGAAATGGAGAAACCACAAACGTGGCCAACCTCAAATTAGTGTTTTGACACATCTAACTCGGGAAAGTTTACAGATGTGTCTGTTTTTTTGGTTTATTTGCTCTTACAAAGTAGTATTACAAGTACTATTATTGAAGTAAGAGCTATGATAGTTACGCCAATTAATGAATAATATAATATGTATATTGTTGCAATTAATGTTTGTATTTCTACCATACGCCTCACCTCCTTATTGGAGGAAGACCACATCTGCTTATTCTCATACCTAAATTGACACCTGTATAAAATAATATAAAAAAACTCCAAAATCTACTGATTAACATTTTTAAACATTAACAATAAATCTTGGAAGTTTATTTTTTTATCCTATGCTGATTTTAATTCAAGCCTTAATTTATCAGCAATCATTGCTATAAATTCTGAATTCGTTGGCTTGCCTTTTGCAGCTGATACAGTATATCCAAATATATTTTCTACTGCTTCTTGTTGTCCTCTTCCCCATGCTACTTCTATTGCATGGCGGATTGCTCTTTCTACTCTTGAAGGTGTTGTTGAATATTTTTCTGCTATCTCAGGATATAATTGTTTTGTTATTTGGTTTATTACATCTATATCATTAACTACTAGCATAATAGCTTCTCTCAAATATTGGTATCCTTTAATATGTGCTGGTACTCCTACTTCGTGAATTATATTTGTTACTAATGCTTCTAAATTTTCTTGGTTCTTTTTATTGGCTTCTGGTATTTCTATATATGGCGCTTTTATTTCTCTTGACATCATTGTTACATTTTTAAATTGCGATGGTTGGTAATTTCTTAAATCTTTTATTCTTTTTAATAGTAGTTTAATATCAAATGGTTTTACTACATAATATTCCGCTCCTAAGTCTAATGCTCTTTGAGTTATTTTATCTTGTCCCACTGCTGATAGCATTATGCATAAAGGTGGTTTCCTTAGATTTGATGCGGCAATTTTTTCCAATACTCCTATTCCATCTAAATGTGGCATAATTACATCTAATAATACAATATCTGGTTGTGTATTAGATAATATTTCAAATGCCTCATTACCATCTCTCGCCATGCCAATAACTTCCATTTCATCTTCTTGTTCAACATATCCTGCTAAATTGTTAGCAAATTCACTATTATCATCTGCTATTAATACTGTAATTTTGTCTTTCACTTTTATTCCTCCTATTTTTTAAAAAAATTTGTAAAAAATTTACATTTCGTATTATATTATTGATTAAATTTATTTGCAATAGTTTTCTGGAAATTTTTTCAAATTATTCCAATACTGCTTTATATATTAATGTTTTTTTCTATATACTTTTCATTTATTATATCTATTTTTGTCATTTTAAAACAATTTTTATCTAAATTGCTTTCTATTTTATTTAACATTTCATTTGAAATTTCTATAATAAATTCTACATTATCTAAATATTCTTCTTTTAGAATTCTAATATTATTTTTTCTGCAAAAGTATTTAAAACTTTCAATTTCAGAATATGAGACAACAATTCTTATTTCTTTACCTTTTTCTTTTTGTATAAATTTTGCATGTTCAAGTGCTTCCATAGTAGCTTGCGAATATGCCCTTACAAGCCCTCCTGTTCCTAGCAATATACCACCAAAATATCTTGTTACAATTACTAAAATATTGCATAAATTATTGCCTTTTAAAATTGATAACATAGGTTGTCCTGCTGTCCCTGATGGCTCACCATCATCACTACATCTTTCTAATTTATTACCTGCACTATCTATAACTATATAAGCATAACAATTATGTTTTGCATCATAATACCTTTTCTTTGTATTCTTTATAACTTCCTCTGCTTCTTCTATTGAAGATATGTAAAACATATTTGCTATAAATTTTGATTTCTTTTCTATTATTTGACCAGAAATATTTTCTTTTATTGTCTTAAATTCTTCCATTTATCCTCCATTAACTCATTCCAGCTGTGTATCCTGTTGAATATGCAATTTGTAAATTAAACCCTCCTGTATATGCATCAACATCTATTATTTCACCTGCAAAGTATAATCCTTTTATAATTTTAGACTCCATTGTTGATGAATTAATTTCTTTTATATCAATACCACCTGCTGTAATAATTGCCTCATTTATATCTCTAAATCCTTTTATTGTAAGCTTGAAGTTTTTAAGTAATTTTACTAAGTCTAGTCTTTCCATTTTATTAATTTCATTTACTTGTTTGTTTAAATCTATTCCAGATAATTTTATGATTGTTTCTATCATTTTTTTAGGAATTAAATCGTCTAAACTATTTTTAAACTGCTTATTTTTAAATTTTTCAAAATCTTTTAATATTCTATTATTTAATTTTTCTTCTGATAAAGCAGGTTTTAAATCTATTACTAATTGTATCTTATCTTTTTTTAATAATTCCGTAGCATTTTTATACCTTAATAAATGTGCAGATGCACTTAATATAATTGGTCCTGAAACTCCAAAATGAGTAAATAGCATTTCTCCAAAATCTTCATAAATTACTTTTTTATTTTCTAAGTTTATAAACTTAATTTTAACATTTTTTAAACTTAAACCTTGCATATTTTTGCAAAGTTCTATTTCTTTACATGTTAATGGCACAAGTGATGGTTTTAGTTCTTTTATAGTATGACCTAGTTCTTTTGCCATTGCATATCCATCTCCTGTAGAGCCTGTTGATTTATAACTTTTGCCTCCTGTTGCTAAAATTATTTTATCTGCTAATATTGTTTGTTCTTCTGAATTATTGTCTTTAATATATGTAATTCCTGTTACTCTATTTTCATTAGTTAAAATTTTTGTTACCTTAGTATTAGTCTTTATATCTACTTTTAATTTTTTTAATTCTTGTAACAAAGCATTAAGTACACTAAGTGATTTATCACTTGCAGGAAATATTCTATTTCCTCTTTCTTCTTTTACTTTTACATTATTTTGTTCTAAAATTTTTATAATATCTTGGTTAGTGAAATTATTAAATGCACTATAAAGAAATTTGCCATTTCCAGGAATATTTTTAATAAATTCAGACATTTCTAAACTACTTGTTATATTACATCTTCCTTTTCCTGTAATTAATAGCTTTTTTCCACACATATTCATTTTTTCTAATATAGTTACCTTATCTCCTTTTCTAGCTGCACTAATAGCAGATAACATTCCTGCAGGTCCACCGCCAATTATTAATACTTTCATTTATTCTCCTTTTATTAGTTTCTTACATATTTCTAATGCATATTTTTGTGCTTCTATAGCAGATGTTCTTTCATATTCCTCTTTAGTTAATTCGTTATCTGATATTACACGTATTCCTAGTACTGGTATATTATATTTGTTACATATTGTATATGAACTTATAGTTTCCATATCTTCGCATAAGATGTTATATTTTTCATTAAACCATTTAATTCTATCTATCTCATTGTCCCACACGTCTCCGCTTCCAATTCTTCCAACTACAACGTTTCCATTTTTATGTTGTTTACTACAACTAATTGCAATTTCACATAATTTAGTATCAGCTTCCCATGTAACTAATTCATCTTTTCCTTCTTTAAATGTTAATAATTCCCATTCTAATGAATTACTTCCTTTATCTAGTTCTTTATGTGCTGTAATATAAGAATTTATATTAATGCAATCATTCCCAATAACAATATCATGGTTATGAATATTTATTGAATTTGCTCCTGCTGTTCCTTGATTTATTAGTGCTAATGGTTTAAAGTTAGTAACAGCAATAAATGTAGCTACTGCTGATTGTATTAAGCCAATATTTGTTTTCGAAATAATTATTGGATAATTATTATATAAACCTTTATAAAATTTATATCCATATAATTCTGTTTCTTCTACATTACTTATTGTTTCTTTTAAATAACTAATTTCTACATCCATTGCACCTTGTATAATTATTGGTTTTCTTTGTTCCATTTTTATTTTCTCCTTAATTTTGCATATTACTAATTGCTTTTAATACTCCTAATTTCCCATATTCATATGTAAGTCCACCTTGCATAAATGCTACGTATGGCTTACGTATTGGTGCATCACATGATAATTCTATTGATGAGCCTTGTGTAAATGCTCCCGCTGCCATAATTACTTTATCTGTATATCCTGGCATATCCCAAGGCTCTGGTATAGAATTTGAATCTATAGGAGATCCCATTTGAATACCTTGACAATATTTTATTAATGCATCTTCATTTCCAAAATTGATTGTTTGAACTATATC
Source organism: uncultured Clostridia bacterium (assembly GCA_944390975.1). Classification (GTDB taxonomy): domain Bacteria; phylum Bacillota; class Clostridia; order TANB77; family CAG-508; genus RGIG8482. The sequence continues at coordinate 37,689 of CALXRX010000004.1, forward strand.
TGCTCTTTTTTCATTATATAATGGAGATGGCTTATATCCTAGCTTTTCTAAAATTCTACTTGCAAAAACGGCTGTTTTTAGGCTACTTGCTACAACACTTGGTGCAAAAAATAGTCCTTGTAAAAATTGTTTATTTATACCTAGACTTGGTCCTACTTCTTTTCCTTGGCCAGGTGTTGTAAGTCTTTGTGCAGCAAGTTCAACCAATTCTTTTTTTCCTGCTATATATGCCCCATTAGGAGCTATTCCTCCTCCTAAGTTTTTTATTAAAGATCCTACTATTACATCTGCTCCAACTTCTAAAGGCTCTTTTTTTCCTACAAATTCACAATAACAATTATCTATCATAATTATTACTTCTTTATTAACTTTTCTTATTTCTTTAATTATATCTTCTACTTGTTCAATTTGGATGCTTTTTCTTAATGAATAACCTCTTGAACGTTGTATCTCAATTAGTTTTACATTTCCCTTTTTTACTCGATTAATAATAGTTTGTGTATCAAATTCATTATCTATTAAGTCTATTTGTTCATATTTTATATCAAATGCTTTTAGTGAACTATCATTTTCTTCTATTCCAATTACGCTATCTAAAGTATCATATGGCTTCCCAGAAATACTAAGCATCGTGTCTCCAGGTCTTAAAAATGCAAATAAAGCTACAGTTAAAGCATGCGTTCCTGAAATAAATTGGCTACGTACTAATGCATCCTCTGCACCCAGTACATTTGCAAAAACTTTTTCAATAGTATCTCTACCAACATCTCCATAACCATATCCAGTAGTACTATTAAAATGTAAATCTGAAATATTATTTTCTCTAAAGGCATTTAATACTTTTAAACTGTTAAATTCACATATTTCATTTATTTTCTTAAATACTCCTTGTATTTCTTCTTCTGTTTCTTTTGCTAGTTCTAATAATTCATCTTTTATTCCAAATTTCTGATACATGATAATCTCCTTATTATAAATCTATAAAAAATTTACTCAGTAACTTTATTTGTATAATAACTTTCACCATATCCATAATATACTTTATAGTATTTTCCTAAAAATTCTGGCTCTGTATTTTCCTCTTGTAATTGGTATGTTGGCTCTATTATAGTGTTTCCTTCTTTGTCTATAACACCCCATTTTCCATCTTGCTTAATACCTCCAAAACCATATTCATTAATTTGCGTTACTTTATCATATATATAGTCTATTACAATATTTCCTTGTTTATCTATAAAGCCCCACTTCCCATCTTTTTGTGAAGCAAACAAGTTGTTATTTTTAAATATGTCTTGTGGAGTTAATTCATTACCATTAAAGTCAAAATATTTAGTTTCTTTTTCAGAATAAACTTCTACATATTCATCATTTTTTGATGCAATTGCATTGTCTATTGAACATATTTTTTCTAAATTTGTTCCATATAGTTCTAATTTATTTTCTTTTAAAATTTTTGCTTCTACAAGGTTTGTATCATCTATTTTTTGTAAAACTTCATACATAAACTCTACTACTACTTCATCTTTTGTGTTTATAACACCTAAATATCCATCATCTCTTGCAGCAATAAAGAATTCCCCAAATAAATATTCAATATAATTATATTTGTTTGGTATTAATTCTTTTTTCTCACTATTAATAACACCATATAAACTTTCTTCATTAACAGTTATATAGTAATTATTTTCTGATGTTTCTAACATAGTTGTATATTTAGAATTTTCTATTTCATTTCCTTGTGCATCATAAAACACATATTCATTTTCATTTCTATAAGCTTTTAAATATATACCATTAATCTCAATACTTGAATAATTTATTGGGATAATTTCTTTTGCATTAATATCTGCTACTCCATATTTAGAATTTCTTTGTAATAAGAAAATATTATTAGTGCTGTCATATTCTATTCCTTGATATGCATAATCAATTAAAACTTTATTATTTTTTAATAAACCATACTTACCATTCTTAACTGCTATTAAAAATACATCTGTACTTTCAGTATCTAATAATCTAGTTATAGAATTGTATTCTACATCAAGCACTTTTTCTAGTTTATAATTAATATATCCATATCTATAACCATCTTGTGTTGTATTTTTAACAATGTATCCAGATAGTCCATATTGATTTTCCGCTGTATAAAACCCATCTGCTTTAATTTCATCATATATTGGCTCTATTAATTTTGCCCCTTTATCGTTTATTGCACCATATTTTCCTTCTTGCTTAACTAACAATACACTTTCTTTATTTTCCATTGCATCTATTTCTTCATAAATTGGTTTAGTAATTACTTTTCCATTATAGTCTATTAATCCATATTTACCATCTTGTTTATATTTTAAAACTCTTTTTTCATATGGAATACTACTTGCAACTCCTTTAATTGGTATTGCTGTTACTTCTTCATACTCTGTAAATATTTCCTCTTTATTTTCGTTTAATACAATTGTATTATTATCTTTTGTACAAATAAAAATTGATTTTTCAGGATTAGGTATTTTTACACTTTCATATATTGGCTCTATTACTATATTTCCATTTACATCAATAACACCATATTTATCATCTTCGTTTAATTGATAGTATTTGTATTCTGATACTTCTGTAAGTGAATATTCTTTGGTTTTATAATCTAAAAACAAAAATACTCCTATAACTACTAAAATTATTAATATTACTAATACTATAACTTTTACTTTATTTTTCTTTATAATTTCTAGTACCTTTTCCATTTTTACTAATATTCCCCTCCATATGAAGTGCATCCATTCTATAAGAATGTTACTTTATTCTTCTGTTTCATCTTTAATATTTTCTTCATTAATTGTATTATTTTTACATACTTTTACTTTTATTATTCTTTTATCTTCATATTCTTCTATTTTATAAGTAACTTTTTCAGTTTCAATAATAGGCTTTTCTTCATCTTCAGGAATTCTTCCTAATTTTTCTTGTAAATATCCTGATAATGTTTCATAATCTCCTTCTTCAATTTTAACATCTAATAGCTTGCTTAAATCACTTATATTCATGCTTCCACTAATTAGATAAGTATTTTCATCTAGTTTTTCATATTCTTTTTCTATTTCATCATATTCGTCAAAAATATCTCCAACTAGTTCTTCTAATATATCTTCCATTGTAATTAATCCTGCTGTTCCTCCATATTCATCAAGCACTATTGCCATTTGATTATTATTTTTTTGTAATTCTTTGAATAATTCATCTATTGGTTTAGATTGTGCTACAAAATATGCAGGTCTTATTATACTTTTTAATTTTATATTTCTTTTGCTTTTTACATATTTTAATAAATCTTTTAAATATAAAATACCTCTTATTTCATCTATTGTATCTTCATATACTGGTATTCTACTGTATCTATATTCTTCTAATTCTTCAATTAGTTCATTTACATTCATATCTATATTAAGTGCATATATATCTGTTCTATGTGTCATTACTTCTGATACAGTAGTATCATTAAATTCAAATACATTATTAATAAGTTCTTTTTCATTTTCTTCTATTGAGCCTTTTTCTTCGCCTTCATCTACCATCATTTTTATTTCTTCTTCTGTAACTATTTCTTCATCTTTTTCTGAAACCCCAAATAATTTAGATACAATATTTGTAGATGCTGTTAGTAATTTTACAAATGGTACTGTTAAAATATATATAAATCTTATAATTCCTATTGTTGCAAATGCTATTTTTTCATAATTTTTCATTGCTAGTCTTTTTGGTACTAGTTCTCCAAATACTAATGTAAAGAATGATAAAATCATAGTTATAATTATTATTGAAACACTTTGCCATACAGATATTGATATAGCAGGGATTAAGTCATTTAATATTGGAGCTAATTTACTAGCAAATGCGTCTGAGGCAAATGCACTAGATAAAAAACCTGCTAAAGTAATTCCTATTTGGATTGTTGCTAAAAATCTACTTGGATTTTCTAGCATTTTAAGTATTTGTTTTGCTTTTTTATCACCACTTTTGGCTTGTTTGGCAATTTTAGCATCATTTAGAGAAATGAAAGCAATTTCGCTTGCTGCAAAAAAAGCATTTAAGAGTATTAATATAATTAATATTATAATTTGTGAAAACATTTTTTATCATTTTTTCCTTTCTTACTTGTGTTTTATAAGAAATATTATATATTTAACCCTTTTATATGTCAATTGTTTTCATATATTTTTCTACTTGCTAGCTACTGGTAAAATTGGTACTTGTAAACTATTTAACATTACCATATCTATATAGTTTATATAGTCTTGTCTTGTCATTGTTAAAGTTTTGTTTTCGCCTGGTATTTTGTTGTTTTGTATATTTAGTTCTTCTATTAGATTATTATAAATATTTTCTTTTTCAATATTTTCTACATTTTTTCTATTTATAGTATTTATAAATTTATTTACATTATGCAAATTTGTTTCATTTGTTTGGTTTATTATTTCCTTGTTTATATTTGTTGTAGTAATATTTGAAACTTCTGTTATATTATTTTCTACAATTTCTTTGTTTTCCTCAACAACATTTATTTCTTTGTTTATATTTGTGCTTTCTTCTTTTTGATTTACATCATTTTCAATTGTTAATTTAACTGTTTTTGCATTTTGTGCATCAATTTCTATTATACTTTTATTTACTTGATAATCACTTATTGCATCTGTTTGTTTTAAATAGTATATTCCATCTTCTAATTCTGTATTTATTTTCCCGTCTTCATCTGTAATTAGATTTTCTGCTACTACTTTATTGTCTTTACCTAATATCGAAAATGTATTTCCTTTTATTGGTTGTTTAGTTTTTCTATCAATATTAACTATTTCTATTTCTGATTTTCCAATGGCTTCTATATCAAATTCTTTTTCAGTTAATTCTATTCCTTTTTCTGCTACTATATATGTATCTTCTAAATTATTCGTTTCTTTATGTGTGTATAAAATTACATCCTCTTCTTCATAACTAAGTTTTAGTTTTATATTTTGTGTCTTATTTTTTGGTGCTAATAAATAAATTGTATCATTGTTTGCAAAATCTTGTTTATTGTTTCCATTTTTATCTTGTATAATAACATTTTCTCCTATTTGTACTTCAATTTTTCCACTTTCTTTATTGCTAGACTGTATAAAATATTCTTTATATTGATATGTTTTATCTTTTTCATATTCTTTCCAATTGCTACTTTTTTCAATTAACTGTATTGAATCTTTTTCTTCTTTTGAAGCTTCTTCTATTATTCTAATTGTTGCATTTAGAATTCTTTGTCCTTCCTCATTATCTATAACATAGTCTTGAATGTTTCTTTTTTCCATTAATATATAAATTGCTTCTTGTGTTGCAAGAAATGCTTCTACTTCATTATTGCATTGCAATTCTTCTGCTGTTTTAATACCAAATCCATGTTTTAGTATATTTTTTATATCTTCATTTTGATAAATTTCTAGTTGTAATGGATATACACTATGTCTTGCATCACTCTTTTTTAATGTATATGCTGGTGTTAATTTTCCTGTATCTCGGTTTTTACAGTCTCTTTTTACAGCCATTCTTTCTTCTTCATTATATGAATATGGTATAGTACTATTCCAAACTGCCATGATAATTAAATTTTCATCTTTTAATGTTGCCTTACTTATGTTTAATGTACTAATAATTGTTACAATAATTAGTATTGTATTTATTAATTTATGTTTCATTTTCTTACCTTTACTTTATAGCTTTTGCTATAAACCCTTTCTTTTAAATTATTTCTACTGCTTGTATACATCTTCTATTTTCTGGTTGTTCTAATATTCCTGTTATTAATGTAATTCTATTATCTTGTGTACTACTTAAATAAGACCAGTCTGTTTGGCTTATTATCACATTTTTAATTACTTTGTATTCTTTTCTATTTTCGTCTTTTATGTATATTATTACATCTCCTTCTTGCAGTTTTTCTAACTCTGCAAAGTAGTTTTCTTTATAACCTGCACTTGCTCCAACTAAACCTATATTTCCATTAATAATTGGTGTTTGTGTGAAATGTCCTATGTAATTATTAATAATTTCTTCTTCTGTTCCATCTTGTATTTCTGCTGAAACATTAATTTTAGGTATCATTATTTTCCATTCTTTAATGGTTTCTTCTTCTGATAGTTTTTCTTGACTTTCTTCTATCTTTGCTATTTTACTTTCTACAACATCGTTTTTTAAATTAAATATTATAAATGTTAAAAAGTTGGTTTGTATAAATATGACAATAGCAAGAATAAGTGTCACCAAATTAATACATTTTTTGCTATAACAATTCATGCATAATCTCACACTCCTAATATTAAATTTTTGTTTTTTTGGATTTTTAATTTAGATCTAAATTTTTTTAGAATTTTTTTAAATAATTTGAAATTTTTCTAGAAATAATTAATTATATAATAAAACATTTTATTTGATTTGTAAAGGATTTTTTTACGACAAAAACTGCCAAAATTCGACTTCGGCAGTTTTCTAAAAATATTTTTAATTTGGGTATTTCACCTATTTATTTAGTTATTTCTAACATTCCTCCTATAGTTTATCGTTTATATTTATCTTATTTCTTTTTTTACTTTACATATGTTATGATAATCTTTTTTATTCCTCCTTTCTCTTTGTTCAATTAATATTCTATCCTGTATTTATGTTCTAATTGTGAATGAAATTTGGAATATTAGTAAAAGATTATCCTCCAAACATATAATTTTCTGTTTTAGTGTTTTCTATTATTTGTACTATTTCATCTATTACATATTTTGGAGTTGATGCTCCAGCCATAATCCCTATTTTTTTAAACCTTTTTACATAATTCATATATAAGTCATCTATAGTTTCTACTAAAACCGCATTATTGCATTCTCTTAAAGAAATTTCATATAATTTTTTTGTGTTAGAACTGTTTTTTCCACCAATAATAACCATTAATTCAACTTGTCTTGCAATTTCGGTTGTTTCCATTTGCCTTAATTTTGTAGCATCACAAATTGTTTTATTAATTTCTAAATTTGAATCTTTTTTTATCATTTTTTTTAGATTTGAAGTGTATTGTTCAAATTTTTCCATTGAAAAAGTAGTTTGCGAAACTACTGCTATATTTCGTATATCTTTTTTATTTATACATTCTACAGCTAATTTGATATCTTCTAAATTTTCAACAACACTTATATTTGGAACACCAAAACTATATGTTCCAATTACTTCTGGATGTTCTTTTTCCCCTGTTAAAATAATATAATACCCAAGTTTTGCATAGTTTTCTACTTGTTTATGGATTTGTAGTACTTTTGGACATGTTAGGTCTAATGCTTTTATATTTTTTTCTTTAATTTTTTTATAAGTTTCTTTAGGAATTCCATGCGCTCTAATTATTAAATATGAGTTATTTGGTACAACTGAAATATCATCTACTATTTTTAGGCCTTTTTGTTTTAGCTTTTCTGTTACTTGTTTATTATGTACTAATTGACCTAAACAGTAAATTTCCTTAACTTGTTCTAAAATTTTTTCAGTTTTTATTACTGTATTTTTTACCCCTGGACAGAAACCAGCTCTTTTTCCCAAAATTACTTCCATAACAATTCCTTCATTTCACTATATGCTATTTAGTATTTCAAAAAAAAAATAAATTAATGTAAAATTCAGTATACTAAATAATGCTCCTATAGTAATTAGCAATGTAATAAACTTGTTATTTCTTATTCGTTTATATAATCTTCTAAAAAAAGAATATTCTAACTTGTCCTTTTTTTCATTATAACGAATACTAAATATTTCATCTTTTGCATACTCCATAAAAAATCCTCCTTAATATTTCACTAGTAATAAATATATGCTATTTTTTTTGGAATATGACTATTGTTTATAAAATAATATCATATTATTTAGTGTTTTTTCAACTAATTTTATGTTTTTTTTAGTTCTTCTTTTATTTTTTTTGCTAAATTTTCATTTATTCCTTTTATTTTTATAAGTTCCTCTATTTTTGCATCTCTTATTTTTTCTATACTTCCAAAATGTTTTAATAAAGCTTGCTTTTTAGCATCTCCTATTCCAGATATACTATCTAATGCTGATTTTGTAATTTCTTTGTCTCTTATTTTTCTATGGTATTCAATTGCTGTTTTATGAACTTCATCTTGAAAATTTGTAATTACATTCATTAAATTTTCAGATAACTCCTGCTCTTTTCTGTTTTCATCAATTAATGCTCTTGTTCTATGTTTATCATTTTTTATCATTCCATAGATTGGAATATCTAAATTATATTTATTTATAGCTTTTTTTGCAGCTCTCATTTGTGTAATTCCACCATCTACAAATATTGCATCTGGTAAATTTCCAAATCCGCTATTGGTAGATTCAATTGAATGTTTTAATCTTCTTGTAATTACCTCTTCCATACATTTTGGGTCATCTTGTGTTAAAACTGTTTTTATTCTAAATCTTCTTGTAAGTTTATGATTAACAACCCCATCTTGCAATACACACATTCCAGCAACCATATGATTTCCAGATATATTAGATATATCATATGTTTCTATTTTTCTTGGCATCTTATCCATTTTTAAAATTTCTTTTAATTCCATTAAAATATTATATTTATCTTTAGTTTTATTTTCTAAAGTAACTTTTGCATTATTTTCTGCCATCTCTACAAATCTTAATTTTTCACCTTTTTGTGGAGATTTAAGTTCCACTTTTCTAGACATTTTTTTAGATAACCATTCTTCTACCACATCTTTATCTTCAATTTTTTCTTTTAACATAATTTTATGAGGTATTTCTTCTTTATTTATATAATATTGCTTTATAAAACTAGATAAAATTTCTTCATTTTTTACATCTTTTGCATTATCAAAAAAGTAATGTTCTCTACCAATCATTTTGCTTTTTCTTACAAAAAATATTTCAACACATACATTTATATCATTTCTTGCAAGACCAATAACGTCTATATCATTTTCTGTTATGTTAGAAACTTTTTGCTTTTGAGATATTCTTTGTATTGCAAGTTTTTTGTCTCTTAAGAATGCCGCTTCTTCATATTCTAGTTTCTTTGATGCTTCTAAAATTTGTTTATCTAAATCCTTTATAATATTATCTATTTTTCCTTCTAACAACATTATTATTTGATTAATTTGCTCTTTGTATTCTTCTTTAGATATATACCCCATACATGGTGCAGTACAACGTTTTATATAATAATTTAAACATGGTCTTTTATTAGATTTAAAAGTTTTACATTGACGTATTTTAAATTTTGTTTTAATAAAGTCTACCATTTCCTTAGCACTGCCCGAATTTGCATATGGTCCAAAATATTTTGCACCATCATTTAGTATTTTTCTAGTTATAGATACATTTGGATAGTCTGATTTTACATCTATTTTTATATATGGATATGTTTTATCATCTTTTAATAGTACATTAAATTTAGGCATATTTTCTTTTATTAAATTACATTCTAGTATTAATGCTTCAGCTTCATTATCTGTAACTATATATTCAAAATGGTCTATTAATGAAACCATGTTTTCTATTCTTTTGGTTTTGTTATTTTTTCTAAAATATTGCCTAACCCTATTTCTTAAAATAACTGCCTTGCCTACATATATTATTTTATCGTCTTTATCTCGCATAATATATACACCTGGTTTATTTGGCAATTTTTTTAGTTCTTCTTCTATATTAAACATGTTTATTTTCTCCTATATAATATGATTATAAAAAGTAATATAACTTATTATTGTTAAAAAATACAGATGTGTTTAGTTTTCACATCTGTATCCCCTACTTGCTTTATTAGCAAGTCAACCCCCTATAACTTGTTGCCAAGTTACTAAACAGTCTCTCTATATGTTATTCCCTTATAACATATTTATATTTTACATTATAAAATTTAATTTGTCAATATTTTTTATTCAATTTGACAATTCTTTTTGTTATTCCTCTATATAAGCTATATATGGTAAATTTCTATATAATTCATTGAAGTCTAAACCATAACCAACTACAAATTTATCTGGTATTTCAAAACCAACATAGTTAACTTTTACATCATATATTCTTCTTTCTGGTTTATCCAATAATGTACATAATTTAAGCGTTTTAGGCTTTCTTTCTTTTAGGTGTTCTATTAGATAACTTAGTGTTCTTCCTGTATCTATTATATCTTCAACAATTATAACATCTTTATCTTCTATTGATTCTTTTAAATCAAGTTTTAATTCTATATTCTCTGAGCCTATTTTTGAAGCCCCATAACTTGATACTTGTATAAATTCAATTTTTATATTTTTATTAATTCTTTTTGCTAAATCTACTGTAAAAAAAGTAGATCCTTTTAAAATACATATAAGAACAATGTCTTTTCCTATATAATCTTTTTCTATTTGTTCTGCTATTTCTTTAATTCTATTTTGTATTTTTTCTTCATTTATTAATATTTTTAAATTTTCCATATATACCTCTTTTCTTTACCAAAACATTATTTTTGCTTCTTCTATATATTGTTAATAATTATACCACTATCTACTCCTTTCGTAAAGCTTATCTAATTATTTTGCATGATTTTGCATAATAAAGAACAATGCATAAAGTTTAGTCCATTATACTATTATCTATCTATTAAATACCTATAGTCTGAACTGTAACAGAAAAATAATTTATTTTAATGATATAGGTAGTATTTTAAATTATTTTATATTATAATTATAATATAATTTTTAGAAAGGAGTTTTTCTATGGAAAATGAAAATGAAAATAATTTAATTTCAAAAACATTTTTTTGGATGTTTTTAGGTTTACTTGGTAGTGGTATTGTAGCTTGGTATACTTATGCATCTGGATTATTTATTGATATTATTTTTAGAGGATATTTTAATATTTTACTAATACTAGAGTTAGTTGTAGTTCTTTTATTTTCATGGTTGTTTAAAAAATTATCACCAACAATTGTTGGAATATTATATTTTCTTTATTCAATGATAAATGGTGTATTTTTATCAACTGTATTTGTTGTATTTGAACTATCTTCAGTTGTATGGTTATTTATAGCAAGTGCCGTTTTATTTGGAGGGTTAGCTTTTTTCGGCTATAAAACTAATAAAGACTTAAGTAATTGGAGAACTTTATTATTTGGAGTTTTAATTGTTGGACTTATTTTAAGTTTAGTTAATATATTTTTAGGAAGTTCAATGCTAGATATTATCTTAGACTGGGTTATTTTATTGGTTTTCTTTGGTATTACTATTTATGATATGAACATTTTAAAACAACTACAATATAATGAAAGTTTAGACCAAAACAAATTACACATTTATTGTGCAATGCAATTATACCTAGATTTTGTTAATATCTTCTTAAGAGTACTTGCTTTATTTGGAAAAAGAAGAAACTAATTATATTGTAAAAAATTTCATGAACTTTTGCATAATTATCCATGTGTAAAACGCAATATCAGCAATTTAAGAAAAAGAAGAATTTTTAATATAAAGTTTCTTCTTTTTTTGTTATACAGGAAAAATCGAAGATTTTAAATATATAATAAAAAACAAATTAGACTAGTACTACCACCAGTCTAATTTGTCTTACATATTTATACAATTGAAACATATTTTTGAAAGAAAGTGCTTGTATTGATGTTTCTTATTTTTACATTATAAACATAGCATCTCCAAAACTAAAAAACCTGTATTTTTCTTTTACTGCTTCATTATATGCTTCCATTATATAATCCTTTCCAGCCAATGCTGATACAAGCATAATTAATGTAGATTCTGGTAAATGAAAATTTGTAATTAAGGCATCAATACACTTAAATTTATAACCAGGATAAATAAATATATTTGTATCTCCTGAGCATTCCTTCACCATTCCATTTTCATCTGCTATTGACTCTAAAACTCTACATGATGTTGTTCCTACAGCTATTATTCTTCCTCCATTTTTTCTAGCTGTGTTTATTTTTTCTACATCTTCTTGTTTTATATAATAATGTTCTGAATGCATATCATGGCTTTCTACTTCTTCTACTTTTACAGGTCTAAATGTTCCAATTCCAACATGTAATGTAACATTTGCTATTTCTACACCTTTTTTCTTTATTTCTTCTAATAATTCATCTGTAAAATGTAATCCTGCTGTTGGTGCAGCAGCAGATCCCTCATATTTTGCGTATACTGTTTGATATCTATCTTTTTGTTTTAAGCTTTCATGTATATATGGTGGAAGAGGCATTAAACCAATTTTATCTAATATTTCATTAAAAATTCCCTCATATTCAAACTTTACCTTTCTGTTTCCACCTTCTAAAACATCAGTTACAACAGCTTTTAACAAACCATCACCAAATGTGACTTCAACTCCTGGTAATAATTTTCTTCCTGGTCGTACCATTACTTCCCAAGTATCTCCTTGTATTCTTTTTAATAAAAGAAATTCTACTTTTGCTCCTGTATCTTTTTTTCCGTAAAGTCTTGCAGGTATAACTTTTGTATTATTTCTTACCAAACAATCTCCTGGTTTTAAATATTCTAATATATCTTTAAAAATTTTATGTTCTATCGTTTTTGTTTTCCTATCTAAAACCATAAGCCTTGATGCATCCCTTTTTTCTATTGGTGTTTGTGCAATTAATTCTTCTGGTAATTCATAATTAAATTCTGATACTTTCACTATAGTTCATTCTCCTCTTTTTTCATTGTAATACTTCCTACATTTTCAACTGCTTTTGTAATTATCATTTTTATTTCCTCAAAGATATTATCTGGCTCACTAAATTCATTAAGCTTGTATGAATAAGTAAAATCGCTTTCACTATTAGGTTTGCATTTATATATTTCTTCATTTAACCCTATATAACCATTATTTGTTTTTATGCTACAATTCATATAATCTTCATACCATTGTTTTAATCCTACATATTTTTCATCTTTATAACCATATTTAGCATAGTCGTGTAATGCTGGTACATCATACCCATATTCTTCTGAATTTCTTTCTAATGAATGCAAAAATTCATGAACAAATACTTCTTCTGGAAATGTATTTATTCTTGCATCATATTTATATGTGTAACTTTTAGCACTATTTGGTAATCTAATATTAGAAAACCCAATTCCTAGGTAATCCATTCCGCCAAGACCAATCCAGTCGTATACTGGTATATCCTCTTGGTGAGCATCATCTCCTAATCTAACACATACAAATATATGGTCATAATGTTTCTGTTGTATATATGGCTCTATTATATTTTCAATATTACTTGGTGCAACAAAATATCCATTTTCATCGTCATATGATAGTGTTGTAATTGGCTCTTTTATTGTAATAAAATCATATTCTACTGTCATTTTATTTTTAGATAATTCTTCACATGCTGATTTAAAACGACTCATGTTTTGCCTCATATCACTAATATCATTCATTGTCATACTTAACTTAATATTATTGGTTGTTCCATTGCTTTTTATTTGTACATTTGTATTTTCAAAAACAAAACATGCAAAATTCCAATTAGTACTAGTGTTTTTATGCCCTGCTTCTATAGTAAAATCTGAAAACCAAGCTGTACCAGTACAATTATCATCATACCCACCTAGTCTAAATCCTAAATCAACACTTGTCCTATTTTTAGAATTAAAAATAAATTCTAATTTTTGCCAATCATTAGTTCCTGTAATGCTTTTAGATTTTTCAACAGTATTTGCAATACTTATATGTGCTCCTGCACTAGATGTTTCTGATTGAGTTTTTACATTATCTGTTTTTACCATACAAGTAACTTTATATGGTGTGTTTGGAATAACATTAATTGTTTTGTAAAACATTGCATCATTTGCTTGAAGTGAAGATATTTTATAACTACTTATGTCTGAATATTTTATTTCATCATCTCTTGTAAATTCAGATGTATACGGCTTATATTCTGTTCTTACAAATTCATTAAAATTATTTATTTTATATCTATCATATAGTTTTATTGCAATAAATATTAATATAACAACTATGATTAAATATGTTATCCTACTAAAAATTGATTTTTTATCTTTTGACATATTTGGTCTCCTTAGATATTTCAATAAAATCTAATATTTATTATACTAAATTTTTTTAATATATACAATCACTTTTTAATTTAAATTTATGTTATTTATTAAATCTTCACATTCTTTCCAATTAGAAACCTTAATACAACTATATTCTTTTTGTAATTTATTTAAAATTTGTAAAGTATTATCTTTTGATTCTAAATCTGTAACAATTATATCTTTTATGTATTCTTCTTTTCCATATAAAAATCTAAACAAAATTGAACGCATAAAACCTTCAATTTTAGATTCTTGATTTTTAACTGCTATAATTACATAAATTCCATCTGACTTTAAATTTGTATAAGAAAATATGTATATAATATTTTTTATAATTTCAAATAATCCATATAAAGCAAGTGTCCATATAATAGCATTTAATATAAAATCCCACATAACAAGACCTCCTTTTTTATCATATGTTATTTAAAAAATTGTGTTACTTTAATCATTTAAAATAATTTAAAATTTTATGCTATAATTTAATGTAATTTTAAGCATAATAGTTTTATAAAGTATTTTGTATTTTGTTAACAAATTTTATTGATTTGACATTTATCTTGTGGTATTATGAATAATGGAAGAAATTTTTAGGAGGTATTTTTATGGAATTTAATCAATGGAAAAATTTTAAAAAAGGTGATTGGCAAAATGAAATAGATGTTAGAAGTTTTATTCAAACTAATTATACCCCATATGAAGGACCATCAGACTTTTTAACTAAACCTACTGATAGTACAAAAAAATTATGGGATGAAGTTCTTGATTTATATAAAAAAGAAAAAGAAAATAATGGAGTTTTAGATATTGATACAAAAACAATATCTACTATTACTTCACATGATGCTGGATATATTGATAAAAACTTAGAAAAAATAGTAGGTCTTCAAACTGATAAACCATTAAAAAGAGCAATTATGCCTTTTGGTGGAATTAAAATTGTTGAAAAATCTTGTGCTGCATATGGTAAACAAGTAGACCAAGATGTAGATAAAATCTTTAATACAATTAGAAGAACTCATAATGATGGTGTATTTAGTGTATACACTCCTGATATACGTGCTGCTAGAAGTTCTCACTTAATTACAGGTCTTCCTGATGGATATGGTCGTGGTAGAATTATTGGAGATTATAGACGTGTTGCACTATATGGTGTTGATGTATTGATATCTGAGAAAAAAGATGAACTAAATATTTTAAATGTAGATTATCTAACAGAAAGTATAATTCAAGAACGTGAAGAAATTCATGATCAAATTCTTGCATTAGAAGCATTAAAAGAAATGGCAAACAAATATGGTTTTGATATATCTGTACCTGCTTCAAATGCAAAAGAAGCAATTCAATGGACATATTTTGCTTATCTTGCAGCAATAAAAGACCAAAATGGTGCTGCAATGAGTTTAGGTAGAACTTCTACTTTCCTAGATATCTATATTGAAAGAGATTTACAAAATGGAGTTATAACAGAAGAAGAAGCACAAGAATTAATGGATCATTTCGTTATGAAATTAAGATTAGTTAGATTTTTAAGAACTCCTGAATATAATGAACTATTTAGTGGAGACCCTGTTTGGGTTACAGAATCAATTGGTGGAATGGGAATTGATGGAAGAACATTAGTAACAAAAAATTCATATAGAATGTTACACACATTAGTAAATTTAGGACCAGCACCAGAGCCAAATATGACTGTTTTATGGTCTACAAGATTACCTAAATTTTTTAAAGATTTTTGTGCAGACTTATCAATAAAAACATCATCTATTCAATATGAAAATGATGATTTAATGAGAAAATATTGGGGAGATGATTATGGTATTGCTTGTTGTGTTTCTGCTATGAGAATTGGAAAACAAATGCAATTTTTCGGAGCAAGATGTAACCTTGCCAAAACTTTACTTTATGCTATTAATGGTGGTAGAGATGAAATTAGTGGAAAACAAGTTACTCCAAAATTTGAGCCAATTACATCTGAATATTTAGATTATGATGAAGTTATGCAAAAATTTGATACAATGATGGATTATGTAGCAAAAATTTATATTAAAGCATTAAATGCTATACATTACATGCATGATAAATACTCATATGAAGCTATTGAAATGGCACTACATGATAAAGAAATTTTAAGAACAATGGCATGTGGTATTGCTGGGTTATCTGTTGTAGCCGACTCTTTATCTGCAATTAAATTTGCAAAAGTAAAAGTAATTCGTGATGAAACAGGACTTGCTACAAATTATGAAATTGAAGGAGACTTTCCTAAATTTGGTAATGATGATGATAGAGTAGATGATATTGCTGTATCTTTAGTTAAAACTTTTATGAATAAATTAAAAAGATACAATACTTATAGAAATGCAAAAACAACAATGTCTATACTTACTATTACATCAAATGTAGTATATGGAAAAGCAACTGGAAATACACCTGATGGCAGAAAAGCCGGAGAGCCTTTTGGACCAGGTGCTAACCCATTACATGGTAGAGATACAAATGGTGCTTTAGCTGTTATGAATTCTGTTGCAAAACTTCCTTACAAATACTCAGAAGATGGTATTTCTTATACATTTTCAATAACTCCTTCAACACTTGGAAAAGAAGAGCCAGTTAGAGTAAAAAATTTAGTAAATATGCTAGATGGATACTTTATGCAAGAAGGTCACCATATTAATGTTAATGTATTTGATAGAGCATTATTAGAGGATGCTATGGAACATCCTGAAAAATATCCACAATTAACCATACGTGTTTCTGGATATGCCGTTCACTTTACTAAATTAACACGTGAACAACAATTAGATGTTATTCATAGAACAATTCATGAAAGAATTTAATAATTTTTACTGGGTTGCATTTCATGCAACCCCCAAATTTTTATACGAGGAGAATACTTATGGAAAATTTTGATAAAACTACAATGGCAAGAATTCATTCTATTGAAACTTTAGGTACTGTTGATGGTCCTGGACTTAGATTTGTAGTATTTATGCAAGGTTGTCATTTAAAATGTAAATACTGCCATAACAGAGATACTTGGAATACATGTGCTGGAAATATTATTACATTAGAAGAATTGTTAAATAAAATTGAAAATTATACTAACTATTTTAAAGCATCTGGAGGCGGAGTTACTATTTCTGGTGGAGAGCCTTTATTACAAACTGATTTTTTAATTTCTTTATTTACTAAATTAAAGGAAGTGCAAATTCATACTACTATAGATACTTCCGGAATGTTTGAATTAACAGAAAAAATAAAACATTTAATAACTCTTACAGATTTATTTTTATTAGATATAAAGCATATTGATAGCCATAAATGCAAAGAATTAGTTGGATTTTCTAATGAAAAAGAATTAGCATTTGCAAAATTCTTAAGTGATACTAATAAACCAATGTGGATTAGACAAGTATTAATTCCAGGAATTACAGATGATGAAAAAGATTTGTTAGCATTAAAGGAATTTATATCTTCCTTATCTACTGTAGAAAAAATAGAACTACTAAAATATCATAATATGGGAAAATTCAAGTGGGAAAAATTAGGTTATGCATATGAACTTGAAAATGTACCTAATGCAACAAATGAAGATTTAACAAGAGCAAAAAAAATATTAGGAATACTAGAATAAGCAAAACAAAATCTCGCTTATTCTAATATTCCTAAATTTTTTATAATAAAATTTATCTTTCTAATCCAAATATACATTTATCATATATAAACTTAAATATTTTTTCATCATTATTTGTATTATAAAAATCTGTTAATAATATATTAAACTCCCTTAAGTTTTCATCTTTAACTGTTAGTATTCCCTTACCATTACTTATCAAAAGTTTATTTGCACAAATAATACTTGTTCTTTTATTTCCATCCCAGAATAACTGTGCTCTCATTCCATATAACATATATTTTATTGCCCTTTTGGTAATACATTCAATTTTATTTATATCTGCAATTTGAGTCTCTACTTTTTCTTTATTAGGTATTTCTGGAATATAATCCGTTCCTGATATTCCTACTTTTCCATTTCTCAATGTTCCCCATTCTAAAGACTCATTCCTTGCAACATTTTCATTTACTTTACATACAAAATTTAAATTAAATTCCTCATGAATATTATTTATAGTATATCTCCATGCATCTCTTAAATTAAGTATGCATGTAATATCATCTAATTTTACATTTGGTACATTTACCCCCTGTAAAATAGTCTGCGTTTCTGGGAAAGTAACATTACAACCCTCAATTCTTGCATTACTATATATATTATTTATAACCAATTTTTTTGCTAGAAAAATATTCTCCTCTATTGTTAAATTAAATTTATCTTCCATTTTATCAGCTCCTAAAACGATTATATCAAATAATAAACAAATTGTCACTAAAATGCTTGCATTTTATGTTTTTTTATGTTAGAATATTATGCGTTATAGTTTAGTTACCAATTTAAGGAGGTGCAACATAAATGCCAAATATTAAATCAGCAATAAAAAGAGTAAGTGTTATTGAAAAGAAAACATTAAGAAATAATATGATAAAATCTGGTTATAGAACAGCTGTTAGAAAATTTGAAGAAGCTGTAGAATCAGGAGATGTAAACAATGCTGAAGCTCTATTTGTAGAAGCTACTAAAAAAATAGATATGGCTTGTTCAAAAGGAGTTATCGTAAAAAATACTGCTGCTAGAAAAAAATCTAGATTAGCAAAAAAATTAAATGCTGTAAAAGCATAGATGAAAAATTATGCATAGTTTTTTATTTAGGAAGGTTACTTTATATATAAGTAATCTTTTTTGTTATATATTTTAATTTATTTACTTCCATAAATTACCTTTGATTTTACTATTTTTACGTGCTAGTATTATATATAGATATATAAGAAAAGAGGTATTTATTATGTTGAAATTAATTATTAATACTTTTAATTCTATGGAAGAACAAATAAAGAAAATTATGAAATACGGCATACGTTTTGCTGTTTTAGTTTGTTTTTTTGCAATTGCCATTTTAATTACATACACATTTAATTTATCTCCAGATTTATATTATATTGGTTTATCTGTATTTAAATTAGGTTTATTTTTTATTGTAGAATTTATTATTTGTGCCTTAGCTATTAACACCATTAAGAAACAAACCGGTTAGATTTGATTTATGTAAACATTTGTTGTATAATATAAGTATAGCAGTTAGTATTATGCTATAATCATATTCTAAGGAGGATGTCTTAATATGAGACAAACGACAACAAAAAAATTTACATTCAAGAAAGGACGGTTTTATATTTATATAAATCCGTTCAACAGCCAAAGAAATTTTGGATATTGGCTTAATTTATGTGAAAAACTTTAGTCTGATTTTATTTACAACTGAATATGGAAAAGCAAGTTCCCGTGGGCGGTTTGCCTGTGGGAACTTATTATACTACATTTTATTAATTTCTTCTATAAACAACTTATTTAACATTTGTGGATTAGCTTTTCCTTTTGTCTGTTTCATAGCTTGCCCAACTAAGAATCCAATTGCTTTATCCTTTCCACCTTTATAATCTTGTACAGATTGTGGATTTGTTTCTAAAATTTTTAATACTATTTCTTTAATTGCTCCTTCATCTGAAATTTGAATCCAACCTTTTTCTTCTATTATTTTACTTGGCTCTTTTGGATTTTCAAACAATTCTTCTATTACTTTTTTTGCAATAGCACTACTTATTGTTCCTTTCTCAATAAGTTTAATTAATTCAGCTAAATTGTCTGATGTAAATGGAATTTCATTTGGCTCAATTTCTTTTTCATTTAGTATTCTTGAAATATCAGATAATATCCAATTACATGCAGCTTTAGGATTGTTAGTTTTTAAAACTGTTTCTTCAAACAGATTTGATAAATATTTAGAAGCTGTAATTAATTTAGCTTCACGCTCTGTAAGTTTATATTTATCTAAATATCTTTGTTTTCTACTTTCTGGTAATTCAGGTAAAGAACTTTTTACATTAGCAATATATTCTTCTGTTAAACGAATTGCTACTAAATCTGGCTCTGGGAAATATCTATAATCTTGTGCATCTTCCTTATCTCGCATAGAAAATGTTTTTCCAGATACATCATCCCATCTTAAAGTTTCTTGCTCTATTTTTCCTCCAGATTCTATTACATCAATTTGTCTATCTATTTCATATTCTATACCTCTAACAATTGAGCGGAAAGAATTCATATTTTTCATTTCTGTTCTAGTTCCTAATTTTTTCTCTCCTTTTTTTCTAATAGAAACATTTACATCTGCTCTAAAAGATCCTTCTTGCATTTTACAGTCTGATACTTCAATATATTCTAAAATTGATTTTAATTTTCTTAAATATTTTTCAGCCTCATCACTTGAACTTATATCTGGCTCAGATACTATTTCAATTAATGGAACTCCCGCTCTATTTAAGTCTACCAAACTTCCTCCACCAAAATCATCATGATTAAGTTTTCCTGCATCTTCTTCTATATGAATTCTGGTTAAACGAATTTTTTTCTTTTGCTCGTTTTTATCTTCTATTTCTATGTAACCATTTTCACAAAGTGGTTTATCAAATTGAGAAATTTGATATGCTTTTGGTAAATCTGGGTAGAAATAGTTTTTTCTATCATTTTTACTATCTCTTGAAATTTCACAATTTGTTGCAAGTCCTGCTTTTACTGCATATTCAACAACTTTTTCATTTAAAACTGGTAATGTACCAGGCATAGCCATACAAATTGGACAGCAATGCGTATTTGGCTCTCCACCAAATTCTGTTGGACATGAACAAAATATTTTTGTTTTAGTTGATAATTCAGCATGTACTTCTAAGCCTATTACAACTTCATAATCTTCTCTTGACATTAACTTTTGCCTCCTTTAATAATAGACATATTTGTCTATTTTAATAATTTATTTCTTGAATTCAGGTTTATAATTTTGTCTGAATTTTCTTTCTTGTTCATAAGCATGAGCTACATTTAATATTGTTGCTTCTTCAAAATGATTTCCTATTAATTGAAATCCTATTGGCATACCTTCACTATTTACTCCGCATGGTATACTTATTGCTGGAAGCCCTGCTATATTTACAGGAACTGTACATACATCTGCTAAATACATTTCTAATGGATTATCAATTTTTGAAGCTAAATCAAATGCTACATTCGGTGCAGTTGGTGATAAAATAACATCATATTTCTTAAAATTTTTCTCAAATTCATTTTTTACAAGTGTGCGAACTTGTTGTGCTTTTTTATAATAAGCATCGTAATATCCAGATGATAACACATAAGTTCCTAATATAATTCTTCTTTTTACTTCTTCGCCAAACCCTTCACTTCTTGAATTTTTATATAACTCTTTTAAATTACTAAATTCTTTAGTTCTATATCCATATCTAATTCCATCAAATCTACCTAAATTTGAACTTGCTTCTGCACAAGCAATAATATAATAAGTTGCAAGTGCATAATCTGCTACATCTAATGAACACTCTTCTACAATTGCTCCCATATCTTGATATTGTTTAATAACCTTATTTATTGCTTCTTTTACTTCTTTATTTATTCCATCTCCAAAATATTCTTTAGGAATTCCTATTCTTAAACCTTTTACACCTTTATTCAAAACTTTTGTATAATCTATTTTTTCTCTAGTAGCTGATGTTGTATCTTTCTCATCATGTCCTGCAATTACATTTAAAAGAATTGCTGCATCTTCAACATCTTTTGTTAAAGTTCCTATTTGGTCAAGTGATGATGCAAATGCTACTAATCCATATCTAGAAATTAGCCCATATGTTGGCTTTAATCCAACTACACCACAAAATGAAGCTGGCTGTCTAACAGAGCCTCCTGTATCTGAGCCTAATGCCCATGGTACTAATCCTGCTGCTACTGCTGCTGCTGAGCCTCCACTAGAGCCTCCAGGAACTTTATTCAAATTCCATGGATTTTTTGTCTTTTTAAAATATGAATGCTCTGTTGAGCCACCCATAGCAAATTCATCCATGTTTAACTTTCCTAAAGATACCATTTTTTCATCATTAATTTTTTCCATAACAGTTGCATCATAAGGTGAAATAAAATTTTCAAGCATTCTTGATGCACAAGTTGTTTTTACACCTTTTGTACAAATGTTATCTTTTATTCCTATTGGAAGTCCTGCTAATCTTGTTGTAATATTTTCTTTTTCTATTTCTTCTAATTGTTCTTCTGCTTGTTTATCAGTTATAGTAATAAAAGCTTGTACATCTTTTTCTTTTTCTTTTATTCTATTTTGAAAAGATGTTAAAATTTCTTTTTTAGTTATTTCCTTTTTATCTAACTTTTCTAATAATTCATGAACAGTTAATTCATAGATTTCCATTAATTCTCCTCCTTTATTTTAGCTAAAAAGATATATTTTAGTAGTTATATTTAATATACTTTCTTCTAATTTATTACTTTTGGAATTTTAAACATTCCATTTTGGCTGTCTGGTGCATTTTGTAATAGTTCTTCTAAAGTTGATGTTTGTTTTACTTCGTCTTTTCTAAATACATTACATTCATTATCTATACTAATTGTTTCTTCTAATCCGTTTATTGGTGCATTGTTCACTATATTTGCATAATTTAATATTTCCTCTAAATTTTCTCTGTATTTTTGTACTTCATCTTCTTGTAAATTTAAATCTGCTAGTTTAGCAATGTGTAAAATTTCTTCTTTGCTTACTTGCATATTAGTCACTCTCCTAACTTTTTTGTTTTTAGTATTATATAATTTTTTTCACAAAAAAACAAGCTATATTGCTTGTTTTTAATTAGTTTTCTCATGTTTTTATTATTCTTATTGCAAACTTGTTCCATAATACTGGTTAAACCATTCTTGAACATCAAATACATCTGTAGTTTCTGGTACACCATAATCTACTCCAAAAGTTTCAACACTTAAACTTGTAATTACTGGTGGATTAACTGGCTTATCTACTCCCTCTTCTGCAGAAGAGTCTCTTGTTACTACTTCTACATTCTCAATTGCATGTACTACATCTAGCCCTTCTATTACTTTCCCAAATGCTGTATATAATCCATTTAATGAAGGATTATTTGCTGTAGTTATAAAGAATTGTGAGCCTCCTGAATTGTATCCATATTCTATTAAACTACTACCTAATGAAGAATAATCGCTTCTTGCCATGGAAATAACTCCTTCTTCATGTCTTAATGTATTTTGTTTATAACCATTTGCTACGAATTCTCCTTTAATTGCATATGATTTATCTTCAGAAACATCATCTAATATATCACTTAAATTTGGTACTCCTGTACCATCACCATTTTTGTCTCCACCTTGAATCATAAAATCAGGTATTGTTCTATGAAATGTTAATCCATTATAAAATCCTCTGTTTGCAAGTCTTATAAAGTTTGCCACTGTATTTGGTGCCATATCTGGATATAATTCTATTTTTACTGTACCATATCCTTCCACTTCCATTGTTGCAATTGGATTTTGAGTTTTAACAAAAAACTTTTCATAATATCCAAAGCATAAATATCCTATTAGTGCTACTACTAATATAATAGCTATTATTATAATCACTTTTTTTGTATTCATAAATTTACCTCCTATATTTATTCTGTAATTCCAAAACGAAATTTGTCTATTTCATAATTTGTTTTTATTTCATCTTCTGTAAGTACTCTATCATATATACCAATTCTGTAATATGATTTTTGTGAATTATCTATTTTAAATTGCGTAATAGTATTAGGAATTGTTTCATAAGTTTTTTCTGCAATTTTTTCTCCATTTATATACAGTTGTGCTTTCTTTGTTGAATATTCAAATGTATATACCATAGAATCTGTTTTATTCAATGCAGTTTTATAATTTAATTCATCTGCTGAAAATCTATATACAACACTTGTATCCTTTCCTCCACCTATGTATAATCTACCATCATACTGTATATTCTCAGCACTTTCGTCATACCAAGTATGCGCATGAAATCCTTTCCAAGATTCTTCACCTTCAACAATTCCCCTTAAAATATTAGCTCTTGCAAAATTACGCTCAGTAAACACTACTTCTATTGTCATACTTCTTCCCTCTGGTATTTGTACTGGTAAAGTTACTTCATCAACACTTCCCTCTAATTGCAAATAATTTTCTTGCCACCCACTATTTTCATTATTGTTAAAGTTTTTTAATAATCCATCATTGTCATTTCCGCTTAAGTCTTTCCAAACTATAGTAGTATCACTGTGTCGTCCATTTCCTGTATTGTTTTCTCCGTCGTAATATGCTAACATTCCATTTTCTACATATACTTGTTTTTGTACTTCTGTACTATTTCCTGCTCTGTCTGTAAATTTTATGTCATATAGTCCTGGTTTTGTTGCTATAAATGAGGTACTTTCTCCTTCCATTATCCAATTTGTATCATCATGCAATTTGTAACTTAATGTTCCACCTTCTACACTACTGTTATATTTAATATTTTTTAGAGTAAACTTCCAACCAGTTTCTAGTTTTGTTTGTTCTACTTCAAATGTTGGAGCTTGTGTATTTTTATTTACATAGTCTACATTATATCCGCTATAATTTGGAATAGTAGATAATTTATAATACATTACTCCACCTATTTTTATACCTCTTGTACTTATTACCTCTCTTGTGGAAAAATTAATTATAACTTCTTGATTAATATCTTCTAAATCTAGTTTTTTTAAGTCTTCTTTTGAAAAGTATTTAAACCCATCTTTGCTACTTCTTCCTAATATTTTTATAAGAGTTTCTTCATCTAACACAGAAATATCTTGGCCTATATTATTATAATAGGCTATATCTTGCTCATTATTTTTTAATTTTTCATATATTACATTTACTTTAGCTTGTACCATTTCCATTTCAGATATAAATGCATTTTTTTGTGCAGTTCTAAGTGAATCTAAAGCACTATATGTAGTTACAGTGGCTAAAATAGTCATTACTATAATTGTTATAACTAATGTTACTAATGTTATACCTTTTTCATTTCGTTTCAAATAATTTCACCTCATCTTTTGTGAATTAAACCATTAAATTATCAAATACAAATTGCTCTTGCATTCTTTTTAACGATTGTTTTATTGTTCTTGCTCTTACCTCTCCAATTCCATCTACTTCATCTAGTTTTGGTATATCTGCTGATAATATATGTTGGAAAGATTTAAATTTTTTTGTTAAGTTTTCCACAATATTGGTTGGCATACGTGGTATCTTATTAAGAATTCTATAACCTTTTGTGTATACACCTACTTCATCATAATTGTCAAATATTTCATATCCTAATAATTTTGCTATTATTTGTGATGACATTAGGTCTTCATATTGTAAATTCATTAATTCATTTAATACTTTATCTGGTGTTCTTTTTTTACCTGGTGCAATATAGTCTTTTATAATTAGTATTTCTTCTTTTTCTAAACCACCAATTAATTCGTCTAATTGCATTTGTACAAGTCTTCCTTCTTCTCCTAGTTCACTTATATTTTTTTGAACTTCTTCTGCCATTCTCATAACCATTTCTGCTCTTTGTATTGCTGTTATAACATTTTCTAAAGTTACAATGTCATTAAATTCATATTCATTTAATATACTTAATTTTTCATCAAATACTTTTTTGTATTTCTCTACTGTTTGTAATGCTTGGTTTGTTTTTGCAAGTATTTTATCTGTATCTTCTAACACATATCTAAATTCTCCCTTAAATATTGTTATAATATTTCTTCTTTGAGATATGCTTATAACTAATTCTTTTGTTTGTTTTGCTGTACGTTCTGCTGTTCTATGTCTTGTTCCTGTTTCTCTTGTTTGAATTGATGCATTTGGAATTAACTGTGCATTTGCAAATAGAATTCTTTTTAAATCTTTGCTAAGTATTATTGCACCATCCATTTTAGCAAGTTCATATAGCCTTGAGGATGTGTATTCTTCATTAATATTAAAACCACCATCAACTATATCTAATACTTCTTTAGAGTCTCCTATAACTATTAACGCTCCTGTTTTTGCTTTTAATATATTTTCTAATCCTTCTCTTATTTCAGTTCCAGGCGCAACTAATTTTAGTATTTCTATAGTGTTTGTCTCTTTACTTAATCTCACTTGCCTTCATTCCTTTCACTATATTTATTATTAATGATAAATATTATTAAATTATTTTAATCCTAATTTTTTCATAGCATCATAAATTGTTTTCACGCCTATTATATCTAATTTATACTTTTCTTTCAATAGTTTTTTGTTACTTTCTGGAATTATGCAACACTTAAATCCTAATTTTTCTGCTTCTTTTATTCTTTTTTCTATTAAATTGACACTTCTAACTTCTCCAGTTAATCCAACTTCTCCTATAGCTACTACCCATTTAGGGATTTCAATGTTTTTGTAACTTGATGCTGATGCAAGTATTACTCCTAAATCTATTGCAGGCTCATTTAACTTAATTCCACCAACTATATTTATATATACATCTTGATTTCCAAGTAAAATCCCTGCCTTTTTTTCTAGAACAGCTATTAGCATTGTTAATCTATTATAGTCCATTCCATTTGCTGTTCTTCTAGGCAATCCAAATACACTTGTAGAAGTTAGACTTTGAATTTCAATTAATAATGGTCTTGTTCCTTCCATTGTTGCAACAATTATTGAACCTGCTGGATTATCTTCTCTTTCTGAAATTAGTATTGATGATGGGTTTGTAATTTCTGTCATACCTTTATCTTGCATTTCAAACATTCCTATTTCGTTTGTAGAGCCAAATCTATTTTTTACTCCTCTTAAAATTCTATATGAAAAATATCTTTCTCCTTCTAAATATAAAACTGTGTCTACCATATGTTCTAATACCCTAGGTCCTGCTATATTTCCATCTTTTGTTACATGCCCTATTATAATTGTTGTTATTTCATTTTCTTTACATATTCTCATTATTTTAGATGTTATTTCTCTTACTTGGCTTACACTTCCTGGTGCTGATGTTATTTCATCTGAATACATTGTTTGTATTGAATCTATAATTACTAATTTAGGATTTGTTTTTAAAATAGCTTCTTGAACTAGACTGATGTCGGTTTCTCCTAAAAATAAAATGTCTTTATTATTTATACCAAGCCTGTCTGCCCTTATTTTTATTTGCTCTGCGGATTCTTCTCCAGAAACATATAAAACTTGTCCTTCTCCTTTTATTTTGTCACATATTTGAAGTATTAAAGTGGATTTTCCAATTCCCGGCTCTCCCCCAAGTAGTATTAATGAGCCTTTCACAATTCCTCCACCAAGTACTCTATCTAATTCAGCAAATCCTGTTTGTTCTCTTATTACATTTTTTCCTTGTAATTCATTTAATATAACTGGTGTTGCTTCCTTTTTCTTTTCATATTTTGCTCCAGTAGATTTTACTAATTTTTCTTCATAAAAGCTATTCCATTGGTTGCATGCTGGACATTTTCCCATCCATTTTGGTGATTCATAACCACATTGGCTACATACAAATATTGTTTTATCCTTTGCCATAATTTCTCCTTCTTATTGTCTTTTTCTAGATTTGATTATATATTTATGCATATCATATGTCAATAGTTAGGGCTATCCACCATTAAAGTATTGATAAAATATGATAAAATTTGTGACAAATCACCAGAAAAAAACACATATAAGTATAAGAAAACTTAAGAAGGGGGGTAAAAAATATTTATGCACATTGAAGAAATATATAAAGCAAATGGTAAATTAGTTTATAAATATTTATTGTGTTTATCTCATAATGAAAGTATTGCAGAAGAACTGACTCAAGAAACTTTTTATATAGCTATGAAAAAGATAAATTCTTTTCAAGGAAAATGTAAGGTTTCTGTATGGTTATGTCAAATAGCAAAATTTTTATGGTATGGATATTTAAAAAAATTAAAACAGACTATAAATATTGACACAATTGAAAACATTGCAAACGAAGTATCTATTGAAGAAATTATAATTGGAAATGAAGAAAAAGAAGAAATGTTTAAAAATATGATGAAATTAGATAATAATTCAAAAGCTGTAATGTATTTAAGAGTACGTGGAGAATTAAGCTTTAAAGAAATAGGCATTATACTTAATAAAAGTGAGAACTGGGCAAAAAATATTTTTTATCGAGGTAAAAATAAGTTAAAGGAGGAGATTGTATATGAGGAAGATTAATGATTGTAAAATTGTGCAGAATTTGTTGCCTAATTATATTGATGGAATTACTGATAATGAGTTAAATGCTTATATTGAAGAACATTTAAACAACTGCGAAAAATGTTCAAGAGTAAAACAAAATATGGATGATAATATTACTATGGAAAATGCCAATACCATAAAAGAAGTTAAATATCTGAAAAAAATAAAGAAAAAAGCTATTTTTACTATTGCCATATGCTTAATACTATTGTTTGCTTTATTATGTGGGTTAGATTATTATTTTAATTACGAACATATTGCTAATTGGAAATATACTAATATAATAGTACAAAGTGAAGAGTTTGATTATCAAACTAATACTGCTTATAATATTACATATATTTTTACTTTTAACAAAAAAGGAATATGTGTAGATACCAGACTGCTTCTAAGTAATTTAAACAAAGATATGATAGATGTATTTTCTGAAGCAATTACAGAAACTGCAACTGAAATAGCTAATGTACAAATACTTGATAATAAAATAACTGTTAATATAGATATGTATAATGGTATGAAAAAAGAAGAAATTATTAATTGGGCTAATAGTTTTAGCTATGATATAATTGAAATATAATTAATATATTAAAAAGGTAATCCGTTAGTTAGTTATACTAGCAAACTGATTACCTTTTTCGTTTAATTTTTCAAGAATTCCCAATAATTACAGAGTAAAGGTATGAAAAATCTTTTTTATTTTTACTTATTCATTAATTTTTCTAATACTAGAATAAACATTGCATGAGCCCATCCTAGTCCTATTACCCAAGAAGATTTCATTGTGTTATTGTCTACTTGTTCTGCTAGGAAACCATGCTCTGTGCTAGATGAAACTACAAAGTTTAAGCATTCTTTTGCTTCTTTATATTTTTTTATTTCTATATAATATAATGCCATCCATAGTGTTGTAATTGTCCAAGGATTTCCATTTCTATAATGGTCACCTTCAAATCTTTTATATCCTCCTGTATAAGTACGTAGTGTTAGGTTTATTTTTTCTACTGTGTTTAAAATTTTCTTTTCTTTTGGTGAAAACATATTAAATGGTACAACTGCCCCTATCATGCTTACATCCATTTTTCTATCTTCTACGTTTCTTACAAAAGTTTTTGCTTCATTGTCATACAAGTTTTCTAAAACATATTTTTTCATAATTTCTAGTTGATTTTGCATAATTTCTTTATTTTTATTTATGCTTTCTTGTTTTAATCTACTGTTTAGATTTTCTTTATCCTTTTCAATTATTTCATATATTTTAAACATTGCTTGATATGCACCAAATATACTAGCTATTGAATAAAGATTAATTCCTTCATGCATTTCCCATATATCGTAACTTACTGGTATTTTATCTAGTTTATCTTTGTAATCTTCTTCTAATTCTTTTTTTACAATATCTTTTTCTTCTTTTATATTCATTATCTGTGCTACATATTTTTGCAAGAAATGTATAGCTTTTTCACACATTTTTAATGTATCTTTAAGGAATTTTTCGTTTTTTGTTCTTTCATAATGGTCATAAACTCCATATACTACGCTTGCTGTTTCATCAATTTGATATCCCCAGCAAGGAGCTAGTCTTCCATCTGTATAAAAACGTTGTTCCCACATTCCAGATTTACTTTGTGTATTTTTACAAAAGTTTTTATAAAATTTTTCTGTTTCTTTTTCCATTGCCAAAATGTCTAGTGCCTTTGTAATAAATACTGCATCTCTTGGCCAGCAATATGCATATCTTCCACATTGTGTTAAATTTTCGTCTATCTCGATGCTTGCTGAAATTCCTCCTGATGTTTCATTCATAAGAAGCGGATATAATAATATTGTTCTGTTATATATATTTTTTACTTTTTTATCTTGGTTTGTATTTTCTTTTAATTCTAATTTAGTATGGTCTTTTACATATTTATTCCAGTATTTCTTAGTATTTATAAGTTCTTTTTCAAAATCTATTTTTCTTATTTTATCTACTTTGTCTTCAATATCATCAAGTTTATATATTTTTGAATTATCATTTATATAAATATATGTTTCTACTACCTTTTCTTCATTTGGCTTTAATACACCTATATTGTAGCTAACACTAGAATCATGAGACATACCTATATAATCTTTATCTTGTATAGTTCCTGTATGTATATTGCTAATTGTATCATTTATTTGATGAGAATATACCTTTTCATTTTTTGATACAATAGCTAATGAATAATCATGAGTATATTGCAATATTCCATTTTTTATTTTTTTTGCACTAACAAAATTATTATCATTAGATAATAATTTTGAGTGTATTAAAAATTTAACATCTAGGTCTATAGTGTTTTCATTAATAAATGTATACCTTCTAACTAATACATTTTCTTTTATTGGTACAAAATCTAATTGTTTTACTTTTAAATTAAAATATGTGTTTTTTATTTCTGTATTTAATATATTTGTATCTTTTGTATAATATTGATTATACTGATTATTAATATCATTATATAAATTTATAAATCCAGAATCATTAATCTTTAAGCCAGCATACATATAGTCTACAAATTGCTTATAATCTGGAGAAGAATAAAATAGTCTTAATAGTTCTCCTTTTTCTGTATAACTTGCTACAAGTTGTTTATTTCCAATTATTGCATCATTTAAATATTTTGTTTCCATTTGCTTTTAATCCTTCCACTATATATTTTTTATATTATCCTTCTAATATCTTAACTATTTGAGCTTCTAATTCTTTTATTCGTTCATTAATTGATGCTACTTCTGCATCTTTTGCATTTTCTGTTATTATCTCTTCTTTTATTATTTCTGTCATATCTTGTACTTCATCTTTTAATTTTTGCATTCTTTCTAGCACTTCTAATCTAAGTGGTTTATACCTTGTTGTTAGTTCTATTTTATTTGTCATTTTTATATCATCACTTAGTTCATAAGTTTCACCAAAATCTGGAATTGTAACAGGTATATTAGTAGTTTCTAATATTTTATCCCTTAATACTAGCTGAGAATCTTCTTCTCCATGAACTAAAAATATATGTTTTGGCTTTTTTATAAATGAATATATAAAATTTAATAACCATTCTTGATCTGCGTGTCCAGAATAACCTTCTATATATTCGATTCTAGCATTTACAGATATTTCTTCACCAAATATTTTAACTTTCTTTTCTCCATTTACTAATCTACTTCCTAAGGTACCTGGTGCTTGGTATCCTACAAATAGTATTGTACTTTTTGGATTCCACAAGTTATGTTTTAAATGGTGTTTTATACGTCCTACTTCGCACATTCCACTTGCAGATATAATTATTGCAGGTTTATTCATTTCGTTTAATTCTTTTGATTCTTCCGCAGTTCTTGTGAATTGCAAACCTGGAAACTCTAGCGGATTATCGCCTCTTTCCATAGCTTCTTTAACATCATCATCAAATAAGTCTTCATTTTCCCTAAAAATTTCTGTTGCAGATATTGCAAGAGGGCTATCTACAAATACAGGCACTTTCATTAAAGTTTCGTATTTTCTCTTAAATTCCTCATCATCTCTTTTTTCTTTTAACTTATTTATTTCATATACTATTTCTTGTGTTCTTCCAACAGCAAATGATGGTATTACAACTGTTCCTCCATTATTTAATGTTTCTGATACAATATTTAAGAAAAGTTCTGCTTTATCATCATTTCTCATATGTAATCTACTTCCATAAGTTGATTCCATAACTAAATAATCTGTTGACTCTATCATTGTTGGTGATGCTAAAAGTGGAATATCATTATTTCCTAAATCTCCTGTAAATACCACTTTTTTATTTTTTCCATTTTCATTTACCCAAACTTCTATAATACTTGAGCCTAGCATATGGCCTGCATCATTAAACCTAACTTTTATATTTTCATCTATTTCTATTATTTCATCATATTTTACACGTCTAAATAATTCAAGTGATTTTGTTGCTTCTTCTGCAGTATATAGTGGTGGTAATGGATTTTTGCCCTCTCTTTTTCTTTTCTTATTTCTCCATTCAATCTCCATTTCTTGAATATGTCCACTATCTGGTAACATGATTGTACAAAGGTCACATGTTGCTTTTGTTGCGATTATAGGGTTTCTATATCCTTCATTATATAGTTTTGGTATTCTACCTGAATGATCAATATGTGCATGCGTTAATAACATGAAATCAATTTCATTAACATTAAAATTAAATGGATCACTATTTTCCTTTTCCTCTGTTGCCTTACCTTGATACATTCCACAATCTACTAGAAATTTTTTTCCTGCTGCTTCTACTAAAAAATTAGATCCTGTAACAGTTTTTGCTGCACCTAAAAAAGTTATGTTCATAGTTTCCTCCCTAAACTTTATTTTTAATAATTAAAAATCTTTATGAGTTTATTAAATTTAACAATAATTTCTTTTTTATTATATACTGGTATTGTAATTGCTTTTTCATATATATCTGTATCGTATAGCTTTATTTCTAAAGAATTGTCATTTTCATTAAGTTCCATATGAATGTTTTCAATTGTAATTATTTTGGTTAATAATATA
The DNA here is from genome assembly GCA_944390975.1 of uncultured Clostridia bacterium. Classification (GTDB taxonomy): domain Bacteria; phylum Bacillota; class Clostridia; order TANB77; family CAG-508; genus RGIG8482. The sequence goes on from CALXRX010000004.1 coordinate 70,609, forward strand.
TTTTTTATAATTTCTGTATTAACTATTTCTTCATTAGATATATAATTAATTATTTTCAACTCATATGCTTTTTTTATTAAATTATCTTCTATATCCTTTATTTCTTTTTGTAATTCTTTTATATCTTTTACTTGTTTTTCTTTAGTTATATATAAATAATTATAATATCTAAGCATATAAATTAAATTTATTAGTGTTTCTTTTTCTATTGCATTATTTATTTTTATGTTGAATGCTTGTATAAATAGTTTTTGTAACTGTATTAAATAATTATATTTTACTTTTTCTTTTTCGTTTTCATCTAAATTAATGTCTGCAAGTAATTCTAATTGTTCCTCTAAATCCTGCTTTTTTTCTACATAGTATTTAGGATCTAATAATTTATTATTTTCATCAATTTTTAAAAGATATTTTTTTCTTTCTTTATTTAATATTTCCGTTAAATGACTAATACTAAATATTTTATTATACTCAGCACGTTTTTCGTTTCTTTTAATATATTCTTCTTCTAAAAGTTTTTTATCATTAAGTATTGTATCTATTTGCCTAATTTTTTGTAATAATTCTTTTTTTGAATTTGATATATCTTCTAACAATGTTTTTTTGTCTTTTAATTTGTTTAATTCTTTTTGCAGAATTTCTTGTTCATCAAGTAGACGTTTTTTTTCATTTTCATTTTTGCTTGTACAAATTATTATAGAAATTTTATATATTGTTTTTAATATTTCTTGTTCTTTTTGCTCTCCATAATTTTCTGATAACTTTTTTTCTACCAAATTTATATAATCTATTATTTCTTCTTTATGCACCCATGCTTTTATAAAATCAATTCCTAATAAATAAACTAAATTTTGATAAACTACATTGGTTGTAACTTCTGGTATTTCTTTTATCTCAGTATTCCAACTCCAACCATTAAAATCGCGTATTACTTCTATATTATTAATATTTTCACCTGCATTTAATAATTCAGATAAAGCAATTCTTATTAAATTGTATTTTTCATCTAAATAAACTTGTCTATCGTCAATTTTATATATTGTATATAATAGCAAAGCTTCATTAGGATATCTTAAAAATATAGTTTGCTCTAATTTATCTACTATAAAATTAACTCCTCTTTTTTCCATTTCTTTATATTCAGGTGAATTTTCTTCTACTACAATTATTTTTTTGCATTTTTCTTTTATTATTTGCAAAATTTCTTCTATATAGTTTTTTTTATTTTCTACTATTCTTTTTACTGTAATATAGTCCTTGTATCCAATTTGTATTTTATATAACATAGAAAGAAGAAGATTTTTAACGTTTTCTGAAAAATCTTTATTTTCAAGTATTTTTTCTAATTGATTATTATAATCTTTAGAACTTAATTTTGAAAATATATTTTCTTTATTCATTAAGTCTTCTTCCTTTCTCTTTTTTATTCTTCTTTAGTAGTAGTTTGCTCTTTTTGCATATTTAGTTCTTGCCATCTTTCTTTTGTCATTAATACTTGTCTAGGTTTACTTCCTTCGTAACCAGAAATAATTCCTCTTTCTTCCATTTGATCTATAATTCTTCCTGCTCTTGCGTAACCAACTTTAAACCTTCTTTGAATAAATGAAGCTGAAGCTTGTCCTGTTTCTACTACTGTTTCTATTGCATCCATAAGAAGTTCATCTGTATCATCATCTGTTTTATCTTTTTCAAGTTCTTTATCTGTACTGTTTGATTTTTCTATTGTTTCTAAAATATCTTCACTATATTGTACTTCTCCATTTGATTTTAAGAAGTCTACAATTTTTTCTACTTCTTTATCTGATACAAATGCTCCTTGTATTCTAGTAGGCTTTGGAGCCCCAGAAGGATAAAATAGCATATCACCTTTTCCTAGTAGTTTTTCTGCTCCTACCATATCTAATATAGTTCTTGAATCTACTTGAGATGATACAGCAAATGCTATTCTTGATGGAATATTTGCTTTAATAATTCCTGTTATTACATCTACAGATGGTCTTTGTGTAGCTATTACTAAATGCATACCTGCAGCCCTTGCCATTTGTGCAAGTCTACATATAGCATCTTCAACATCTTTTGCAGCTACCATCATTAAATCTGCAAGTTCATCTATTATTATTACTATTTGTGGTAATTTTTCTGCTGAGCCTTCTTTTTCAATTGCTTCATTATATCCTTTTATATCTCTTACCCCTTTTGCAGCAAATAGGCTATATCTGTTTACCATTTCTTGTACTGCCCATGATAAAGCTCCTGCTGCTTTTTTAGGATCTGTTACTACTGGGATAAGTAAATGTGGAATTCCATTATATACTGATAACTCAACAACTTTTGGATCTACCATTACTAGTTTTACTTCACTTGGTTTGGCTTTATAAATTATGCTTGTAATAAGAGTATTTATACATACACTTTTTCCTGATCCTGTTGATCCTGCAATTAATACGTGTGGCATTTTTGCTATATCTGTTACTACTTCATTACCAGCAACATCTTTTCCTAATGCAAAAGCAAGTTTTGATTTATAATCTAAAAATGTTTCTGTTTCTAAAATATCTCTTAAATGTACTACTTGTGTTTCTTTATTTGGCACTTCTATTCCTACTGCTTGTTTTCCTGGTATTGGTGCTTCAATACGGATTGATTCTGCTGCTAAATTAAGTGCTATATCATCTGCTAAATTTGCTATTTTACTTACTCTAACGCCTTCTGCTGGTTTTAGTTCATATCTTGTTATTGCTGGTCCTACTGAAACATTTTCAACTTTAGCAGATACTCCAAAACTATATAATGTTTTTTGTAGTTTTGTAGCATTATCAGCTATTGCTTTTTTACCACCTTTTAGTCCTTTTTCGTTCCCTTCACTTAATAATTGTATTGGTGGAAACTCATAATGTTCATCTTCAACAGTTATTGTATGTTCTAAAACTAATACTTCTTTACTTTTGTCTTCTTTTACTGGTTGTTCTGTTTTAAATAAGTTTGCTTCTATTTCATTTGGTGATGAATTCTTTTTTTCTTCCATTCCTAAAGGAACTAAGTCGTCTTCACTGTGGTTGTATTTTTTTGGTTTATCACTTTTGTCATTAAGATTAATTGTTATTTGATCATCTAATGGGATATCTATTGATTCCTTTTTATTATTTCTCTTTAATGATTTTTTATTAATTTTCTTTAATTTTGGATTTATACCTTCTTCTTCAATTTCTTCATATTCATCTTCATCATCATATTCTAATCTTGCTTGTTTTCTTTCTTCAATTGCTTCTATAGCATTTGTTATAATTTTAGCTGGATGAATTCCAAACATGAAAATTAATACAAGAACTGCAATTCCTATTGATAATATAATTGCTCCTGTCATTCCTAAAAGTTCAACCATTGGAATTGCTGCAATTGCTCCAATTGCTCCTCCTCCTATATTTTTTTGTCCTAAATCATATGCTTGCTTTAGTATTGCTCCAAATTCTCCATTTATATCTATATTTCCTGTTGACATTTGATATATGCACATAATAACTGCTATGCACATTAAGAAAACTGCATATTGTATAAGCTTTGGAGTAAGCATTGCTTTTTTTTCACACGCTAAATTAATTGCAATTGCAAATGTTCCTATTGGAACTATGTATTTCATCCACCCTATTATTCCTCCTAATATAGGGCTTAATGTTTTACCAATATACCCTGAATTTGTATATATTAAAACTGTTAACAATATGCTTATTATTATCATAGAAACTACAGCTAAATCTATATCTATTCCACTTTTCTTTTTTCTGGTATTAGTTCTTTTAGTTGTAGTTTTCTTTCTTTTTCCTTTTGCCATTAATTTCATCCTTTCTTTTTAATCAAGCAAAAAAAGAAATCGGATGCATTTATGATTGACTTTCGCTCTATCTCCGATTTCTGACTTAAATCTATTTTAATTCTTTACGATTGTTTTGAACTGTTTTTAGTGCATCTTCTAAAACAACTTCAATTTTACCTAGAAGATTGTCAGCATAATCTTTTGTCCCTTTTGATATTTCTCTAGACATTTCATTGGCTGTTTCTATAATTTGTGCTTTTTGTTCATATGCTTTTCTTGTAATTTCATGTTCATCAATCATAGATATAATTCTGTTTTCTGCTTCTTTTACAATATCTTCTGCCTCTTTTTTGGCTTCAACAAGTATTCTGCCTCTTTCTTCTTTTACCCATTTTGCTTGTTTTAATTCATCTGGAAGCTTTATTCTTATTTCTTTAATTATATCTAGAATTTCTTCTCTATCTGCCATACATTTACCTGAAAAAGGTATTGTTTTACTTCTTTCTATTGCTTCTTCTAGAGCTTCTAACAGTGTAAATATTTCCATTTTTTACCCCTTTCGATTTAAGAATATAAGTGTAACTCTTCCATATTTTCTTAAATCATACACATTAACATTTATATTTTTTAGTTTTTCTAATTCTCTTTCTTTATTGTCTGTTTCTAAAACAATTATACCGTCATCTTCTAAAAGGTTTAATAACATTATTTTAGATATTGCATCTACTGCAAGGTCTAATTTATATGGTGGATCAATAAAAATTAAATCAAATTTGCTTTCTTCTAACGAATTTAAAGCTTTGTTATAATCTGCATTTATAATTTGTGCTTTTTCTTGCAAATGAGTTTTTTCTAGATTTTTGTTTATTATTTTTATTGCATAATTGGATTTATCACACAATATTGCTTTGCTTGCTCCTCTACTTAATGCTTCTATTGCTAAAGCTCCACTACCAGCAAATAAGTCTAATACTTTTGCTCCTCCAATTTTTGTTTGTATTATATTAAATAATGCTTCTTTTACTCTATCTAATGTTGGTCTTGTAGAATTTCCTTCAAGTGTTTCTATTTTTGTTCCTCTTGCTATGCCACTAATTACTCTCATATTTTTTTCCTTTTTATATATCTATTTTATTCGTTTTTTCTAATAAGTCAATAGTATTAATAGAATTGTAACATACATTTAACAATTCTGTAACAAAGACAATATAAGACAATAAAGACAGAAATAATCTGTCTTTATTTGTCTTTTGTATATTTTATTAATCTTTATTTATATCTTTTAATAACTCTAATTGTGATATTAGTAATGCTTCCATTTTTGCTTTATATATATCAAATTGTTTTTGTGCATCTTCTAATTCTTTTCTTTTCATTATTATTTGTTGTTCTAATGCTGTTGCTTCTTTACGTGCATTTATTTGTGCATCATTTACAATTTGGTCTGCTTGTTGTTTTGCTACTTTTTTTACTTCCTCTGCTGTAGATTGAGCCATTAACAAAGTATTTTGTAATGTGTTTTCTATTGTTTGGTAGTGAACTAAGTCTTCATTTAAGTCTTCTACTCTTGTTCTAAGTTCTGTGTTTTCTTTATATATTTTTTCATAGTCTTGTGTTAAAATGTCTAAAAACTCATCCACTTCGTCTACATTATATCCATTAACCATTTGTTTTGAAAATTTTTTATTTTCTATTTCTAAAGGTGTTAACATACTATCCTCCTAATTAGTTTAGTTGTTTTTTAGCCATGATACAGATAATTTATTTTTAATTTCTTCTCTTGCCATTTCATTTGAAATTTCATAATTGGTTGGTGCAATTAAAAAGATTGAGTTTGAAATTTTTTGTATATGACCATCTAATGCATGAACTGCACCACTAATAAAGTCTACTACTCTTCTAGCAACATCTTTATTTACATATTCTAAATTAACAATAACTGATTTTCTTTCTTTTAAATAGTTACATATTTCTTCTGATTGCTCAAAAGTTGTTGGTTGTGATATTACCATTTTTATTTGTTGAACTTGTGGCATGTTTACAACTTTTGGCTTTCTTCCAAATATTTTATTTATTCCTTCTGTTTCTTCTTCTTCCTCTTCATAGTCATAATCATATGCTTTATCTTCTAATTCTTCTGCTTCCTCTGAATTTTCAATTCCAAAAAAATCCCAAATTTTATTCATTACAGCTCCTGCCATTTTATTAACCTCCTAAATTTCTCCTTGGTATTTGTTAATAGTATCTTACTTTTTGATAATATTGTCAATACCTTTTATGATTGTAATTCATTTTTAACATTTTTGTAATATTATTGTAATATTATGTTTTTGGGTTTATTAGTATTTCATCATGTAAAACTATGCTTTTTGCTGCACTAATTTCATCATCTGTGTATCCAAAATCTTCTTTTAGTTCTTCTTGTGTGTAGTTTGTTATTATTGAATATGTTTCATTTTGTTTTAATACTTTTACTAGAATTTTGTCTGTATACCCCATTCTATTTCTTACTATATAGTATATGTCTTGTCCTTCTAGTTTACTTCCTTGTTCTGCTGTTTCTTTTATTAATGCATCATTTGGAACTTTTAACCCACTATAACTCCACCATATTATATCAAATGTTATTTTTCTATAACTTGCTAATAAATCTAGTCCTTCTTCAACTTTAAATATTATTAGTTTTGAATTTTCTTCTTCTATAATATATTCTATTTCAGCATCTATTTCTTCTGAATTTGATAATCGAAGTGTAACTTTATCTCCAACTTCTGCATCTTTTGCTTGCTGTGATTCTAAAGAGGTTGCAATATATGCTTCAAAGTTGTTTATAATTTTTCCGCTTTCATCACTTGTAGCAATAATTTCTCCTGTTTTTAAATTAAAACTTTCCAGAAATTTTTTATTTAGTGCTGAAAAACTTTCAGGTGTTAGAACGTCTTCTAGACCATCTACTCTATATGAAACAATTCCACTTTCTGGTGCATTTACATATTCCGCTCCTGAATTTAAACTGTTTTCATAAGAACTTCTTTCTTCAATTAATTTTCTAATATATGATCCTGAAGGACTTAATTCTCCTGCTATTTTTGCTTTTTTTGTTATTTTACTATTTATATCTTTTTTATATTCTTCTATTTTTTGTACATCTTTTAATTGTGCAAGTTCAATTAATTGTTGTTGAATTTGATTTTCTAATACTTTCATGTCGCTAGAAGGTAGGCTTGTTTTGCTTTCATTATCCATAGCTTCTTGTATTTTCACATCTAAATCTTGTATCTTTTTTATTAATGTTTCTTCATTATTACTATAGTAGCGAAAAATAGAATCTCCTTTTGCAACTCTATCTCCTTCTGATTTTATTTGTATCATTCCATTTTTATAATTATTGCCTTGTACTACTATTTCATCCCTAATTACATAGCCTACTGCACTTTCATCTTGTGATAAACTTCCATTTTCTATTACAAAAACATCAGTAGGTTGTTTTATTAGTTGTATTATGGAGTAAACAAAATATACCAGTATTACTAATCCAATTATATATGCAATTGTTACTTTTTTCATATTTTTTTTTGGCATATCTTTATTATTAATTTTACCTATTTTTTTCAATTTATTCCCTCCAAAATAATATTAATATTATTTTGTATATTTTCCATTCCATCTAACCAAATTGTTTGTTTGTTTTTCCTAAACCAAGTTAGTTGCCTTTTAGCATATCTTCTTGTTTCTTGTTTTACTTTTTCTATTGCTTCTTCTTTTGTTAAATGTCCGTCTAAATATTGTTTTATTTCTTTATATCCAAGTGCTTGCATTGCTGTTGGATATTTTTTATATTTTTTGCTTATATTTTCTACTTCTTCTATTAGTCCTTGTTCTACCATAATATCTACTCTTTTATTTATTCTATCGTATAGAATTGGTCTTTCTATATTTATAGCATATATTTTATAATCATATGGTACTTCATTTTTTCTTGATAAAATTTCTTGTTCTGTTTTAGTTTTTCCAGTAGATTTGTATATTTCTAATATTCTTATTATTCTTTTTTTATCGTTTTTGCTTATATTTTTTATGGCCTCTTCATCTATTTCTTTTGCTTTATTATATAATACTTCTAACCCTTCATTTTGTATTATTTTTTCAAGTTTTTTTCTGTATTCTTCATCATACTCTATTTCTTCATATTCAATATTATAAATTAGTGAATCTATATATAGTCCAGTGCCGCCAACAACAATTGGTGTTTTACCTTTTTTTATTATCTCTTCTATGCACAATGTTGCTTGCTTTTTATATTCTGCTACACTGTATCTTTCCTCTGGTGATAGAAAGTCTAGCATATAATGCTTTATTCCTTCCATTTCTTTGGTTGTAGGTTTGGCACTTCCTATATCCATATCTTTATATATTTGCATTGAATCTGCTGATACAATTTCACCATCAATTTGTTTTGCAAGTTTAATTGATAAAGCAGTTTTTCCTGATGCTGTAGGTCCACATATTACAATTACTTTTGGCTTCATTTTTCCCCCAATTTTTTATATAATTATACATTCCTTAATAACCCAATTTGAAAGTCTTTTATATAGTTAAGCTCAAATATTACAATTAAAATTAATATTATACATAATATAATTAATCTTTTCTTTAATTGTTGCTCATCAATTCTGTTATCTTTGTATTTATTTAATAAATTACATATATATGGTATAAATATTATAGAGTTTATTGGTGAAAATAATAATATTGATGTATTTCTTATTATACTTACATATTGTGTATTTTCTATGTCTATATTGTTAGAACTTATACAACAAATAATTATTGTTAAAATAAGTGTTATTATAAATCCTATTATTATAGTTTTTATTTTTTTGCTTTTATCAAAATTATACATGTTATGATATATCATAAACCCTGCTATTACATATATGATAAACGATATAATAAATATAATTGGCATATCTTCTCCTTATTTTCTCCTTGCGAATTTTCTTTCAATATCTTTTTTATCCATTTTAATTGCTGTTGGTCTTCCATGTGGGCATGTAAACGGATTTGGTAGTTTTAATAAATCTTTCATTAGGCTATCTACTTCTTCATTTGTTAAATCCATATTAGCTTTTACTGCTGCTTTACATGCTACTGTTGCTATAAATCTTTCTTCAATTTCTTGTTTTGCAGTTCTTGCTACCTGATTTATTTCATCTAAAGTTTCTAAAAATAGTTCTTTTGTGTCTAAATCTAAGCAAATATTTGGAACTCCACTTACTTTTATGGTATTATCTCCAAATTCTTCTAATACAAATCCTGCTTTTTCAAACATTTCATAATTGTCTTTTAATATATCTAATTCTCTATGTGTTAATGTAATTATATCTGGTAATAATAACATTTGAGAATCTTTATTTGAATCTGAATAATAGTTTTCTTTTACTCTTTCATACATTACTCTTTCATGTGCAGCATGTTGATCTATTATATATAATTCGTTTTGTATTTCAATTATTATGTATGTACTAAATGCTATTCCTACTAATTTATATGTTGGTGTTTCATATTCTTTAGTGTTTTCAAACATTGAAACATTGTTATCTTTTATTAGTTCATATGCACTAATTTTTTCTTCTTCTTTTTTCTTTTCTTCTTCTACAGATGCTGGTAATTTTCCAAATATCTTTTCATACATATTAGCAAATTCTGGACTTTTTTCTACATCATCTATTTTTTCTAGTTTGTCCATCATTTCATTAATTTCTTCATTTGTAAAATTATTTGTTTCTTGTAATTTTGTTTCTTCTTTTTCTTGTTTTAAAAGTACATCCTCATTTTCATTATTGTTTATATCTATATTATTTTGGCTATCTTCTGATTCATTTTGTATTATTTCATAGTTTTGTGTTTCTTCTTTTATTTTTAATTCTTCATTTTCTTTTTCTTTTTCATTTATTATATTGTTTTCGTTTTGATTTTCTTTTGTTAAATCATTTTTACCTTCTACTATTGTATCATTTTTTAGAATTTCAAAAGTATTATCTTCTTGAATTTGTTTTGTATTTTGTATAAGTGTATCTATATTTGTTTGTAAGTTTGGATTATTTTGTGTTTCTTCTTTCAAACGTTGTTGCATTGCTATTAATTCTTTAAAAACATCCATTTTTTTGTCTTGGCTTGTAGTTTTATTTTGTTTTGTGTTTTCACCGTTTCTTTCTATTTTCTCATACTTTGGCTCAGCATATTCCTTTTTATTATATATTTGCTCAATAATATTATTTGAATTTGAATATGTATTATCTTTTTCTTCATTTTTTGTAATTTTTCTGAATAAGTCTGTAATATTATTTTTTGGCAGGCTATTTCTTTTTTCTTCACTTTCTATTTGTTCTACTGTTTTTTCTGTATTTGCAATTAATTCTGCTTTTAATAATGTATCTCTTATTGCATGATAAATTGCTTTAAATACTTTATTTTCCTCTTGAAATCTAACTTCTAATTTTGCTGGATGTACATTTACATCCACTTTTGATGGCTCAATATCTATATTTAATACTAAGAAACCATATTTTCCAATTGGAAGTAATCCTTTAAAACTGTTTTCAGCTGCTCCTGACAATGTTTTGTCTTTTACATATCTTTGATTTACAAAGAATATTTGATATGAGCGGTTGGATCTTGCTATTTCTGGTTTTCCAACAACCCCTGTAACATGAATTTCTTCATATCTATAGTCTACATCTAGAATGCTATTTGCTATATCTTTTCCATATATTGCATAAATTACGTCTTGCATTTTTCCGTTTCCAGAAGTTTGTATAACAGTTTTTCCATTGTTTATTAATTTAAATGCTATTTCTGGATGTATTAATGCAAGTCTTGTTATTGCATCTTCTATATATCCAGATTCTGTGTAGTCTTTTTTTAAGAATTTGTATCTTACTGGTGTATTGAAAAATAAATTTTTAACTGTTATTGTTGTTCCAACTTGGCATCCTGTTTGTTCAAATGAAAGCACTTTTCCTGCTTCTACTATAATTTTGTTTCCTATTTCTTGGTCTTGTGTTCTTGAAATCATTTCTACATTTGCAACTGCCGAAATACTTGCAAGAGCCTCTCCTCTAAATCCCATTGATTTAACTTTATCTAAATCTTCTGCATTTCTTATTTTACTTGTAGCATGCCTTTCAAAAGATATTTCCATATCATCTTCAGAAATTCCTTTTCCATTATCTGTTACTCGAATATATGTTATTCCTCCGTTTTTTATTTCTACACTTATATTTTTTGCATTTGCATCTATTGAATTTTCAACCATTTCTTTTATTACAGATGCTGGCCTTTCTATTACTTCTCCTGCTGCAATTTTATTTATAGTTAGTTCATCTAATAATACAATATTGCCCATATATTTCTCCTTCTTCCTTAGCTTATAACTTTATATGGATTATATCATTTATTGTTATTTTTTGTATAGTTTTTTGAAATATTTTCTTTTAATTTTTAGAATTTTATTGTTACTGTTCAGTCTATTTTACTTTTTAAAATGACTAATTATTTGTGTAACACTTTTTTTAGTTTAAGAATAGTATATATCATACAAAAGAACAAAAAACTTAGTTCTTTACAGGGAGGTTGCTTATAATGGGAAGTTGTTGTAACAGTGAGATTTTGTGGTTCATTATCTTATTTTTACTGCTTTTCTGTAACTGCAATAACAACTGTTGCAGATGTGATTGCAACTAGTATTAAAGCCCTTAACAGAAAAGTACATTTCAATTATTTTTGAAAGGGGGGAAATATTATGCCAGAAAACAGAGGTTGTGGTTGCGGATGCGGCTTTGGTGGAGACAATTGTATTTGGATCATCATTGTTATTTTAATAATTTGCTGTTGTTGTGGTGGCAACGGATTCGGCGGAAACTGCGGTGGATGTTGCTAATTTTATAAAAGCGTAAATTATTACACCATATACAAAAAATAGCGGCGAAATAAATTCGTCGCTATTTTTTATTGTTTTTATTGAAGTTCTACTCAATTACAAGCACTGGGCGGTAGCCAACAAATAAAACAGAAAATCCACTACTGACATCAAATCCAAATACTCCAGTAGAAGACGTATTGTCCCATCCTAGTCCACGTACAAAAAATGGACAGTCCAAATTCACGAAATAAGAGTAGTCACCGTTCCATGAGCAACTGTTATTGCTTCCACTATCCGATGTCTCCCATATTGCCTCTCCTTTTCTATTTATATTTCCTTCATTAGAATAATTTGCTTCACTTGTTTCAGATATACCCTCATATTTACTTTTATATTGATTACTTTCTCCTTTTAGACTTCCACCATATACTTGATACTTTTCTGAGTCTGGTGTTATATATCCTGCCGTCCATTCCACTGCACCTCCACTCAAGTCATATATTCCATATACATTTCCTGTACTACTTGCTTTTTGTCCCTGTGCTGTTGTCCAACTTCCTGCTACTTGATTATTTTTTATCGCTGTTAAGTTCGTTACTAATTGGCTTGCACTAACACTTTCTCCTCCATATCCTGTTACTGCACATACTGTATTTTCTCCATTTACTGTTATGTTATTTATTGTTACTTCTTGTCCATTTCTTCCATATTTACTGTGTGTTAAATATGCTACTGCTCCCCATTCACTATTTTTTGTTAAATGGCTATCTACTTTGTTTCCATTTAATTTGTATGGTGCATTCGTACTTGTTAAATCTTTGCATAAATCATAACTATCGCTTATTCCTATATAGTTCATACTTGGCTTACTTGCTGTAAATGTTGGATATTTTATTTTTGTTCCTTGCTGTATTTCTCCATAATAATTATTTTGTATATCTCCTGTGTTAGTTCCATAATAACCGTAGGTTACACTATATCCTACATTTGAATCTATTGCTTTATCTGCTTCTTGATATCCTGCTTCAAATTTTGCTACCCATATTCCTTCTATCTTTTTATTCCATTCTCCATTTGGGTATCCTGTGCTACTTCCATCTTCGAATGCTGGGTGTACTATATATGCTCCTGTTGCTCCTTTTTCATCTACGTAACTCGCTTTGGTTACATCTTTTCCATCTTTGTCTAAATTGCTTGTTCCTTGCAAGAATACTACGTCTATTGTTCCTCCTTGCGATTTATCACTTGCGTCGTTGTATGTTATTTTATATGCGTATCTTGGTATCCATACCCACATACTTCCATCTGCGGTTTTCGCGTTTGCCCAGTTATTTTCTACTCCGTCATAACTATACCAATTTTCTGTTTTACTATTTGGTGTATATGTTGTTCCATCTGCATTTATTATAACTGGTTGCAATCCTGTATTTTCTAAGTTCGGTTTATTTACTTTATTTGCACTACTCCAACTTCCATCTAATGCTATTTCTTTTTCATCTTCCTCTTCTCCTGTATTTCCGCCCACTTAACATATTATCCAACACATTTGTAAAGTTTGCTATTTGTGCAAGTTCTCTATCTTGGGCTTCCATATAGTTCTTTACTGCATTTTTCGCTGCTTTAAATATTCCATTTTCTCCTATGGTTAAGTTTATTGTTACTCCTGCAAGTATTAGCAAGATGATGATTGTGATTATTAAAGCTATTAATGTGATTCCTATCTCGTTTTTTGATTTTAATTTATTTTTACTGCTTTTCTCTTTTTTCCTTATCACTTGGCCTTTCCTCCTCATTCTCTTTTGTGATTTTATTTTTTACTTTTAACTATTTTTTATACATTTTAGCTTCATTTGCTTGACTACTAGGAATTTTATTTAACAGAATTTAAACTCTTTTTCTATTTTATGATACTATTTTATATTTACTAATATTACTTTGTCAATACTTTTATTTATTTTTCTGTACTACAAAAAACTAGCCATCATTCTCATTCAACTTGAGAATAAATGACTAGTTTTATAATAAATTTACGTATTTTTTTTAATACATTCCTTCCATTCCGCCTGCCATATCATTATGACCACAATTACATGACTTTTCTTCTTTTTTATCTGTTACTATGCTTTCTGTTGTAAGCACCATTGAAGCAATACTTGCTGCATTTTGAAGTGCTGTTCTTGTAACTTTTGTTGGATCTACTACTCCAACTTTTTTCATATCAACATATTGTTCATTTGCAGCATCAAATCCAAATCCATCTTCGCTGTTCTTTACTTTTTCTAATATAACTGCTGGCTCAAGTCCTGCATTAATTGCAATTTGTTTTACTGGCTCTTCTAATGCTTTTAATACTATTTTTGCTCCTAATTTTTCATCATCTTTTAAGTCTTTTAGTAGATTTTCTACTGTTTTGCTAACATTTACATATGCTGTTCCTCCACCTGCAACTATACCTTCTTCAACTGCTGCTTTTGTTGCAGATAGTGCATCTTCTATTCTTAGTTTCTTTTCTTTCATTTCAACTTCTGTTGCTGCACCTACTTGGATTACTGCAACTCCTCCTGCTATTTTCGCAAGTCTTTCTTGTAATTTTTCTTTATCATATTCACTTTGTGTTTCAGCTAAAGCTGCTCTAATTTGTGATACTCTTTGTGCTATTTTTTCTTTATCTCCTGCTCCATCAACTATAATTGTATTTTCTTTTTGAACTTTTACTTGTCTTGCTCTTCCTAATTGTTCTATTGTTGTATCTTTTAATTCAAGTCCTAAATCAGATGTGATTACTTCTCCTCCTGTAAGTACAGCTATATCTTCTAGCATTTCTTTTCTTCTATCACCATATCCTGGAGCTTTTACACAAACTACATTTAGTACACCTCTTAATTTATTTAGTATTAATGTAGATAATGCTTCTCCTTCAATATCATCACATATTATAACTAATTTACCTGATGATTGCATTAAGTTTTCTAGTAATGGTAAGATTTCTTGGATATTTGATATTTTTTTGTCTGTAATTAAGATATATGGATTATCCATTATTGCTTCCATTTTTTCTGTATCTGTTGCCATATATGGAGAAACATATCCTTTATCAAATTGCATTCCTTCTACAACATCTACATATGTATTTGATGTTTTTGATTCTTCTATTGTTATTACTCCATCTTTTGATACTTTTTCCATTGCATCCGCAATTAATGTACCAATTTCTTTATTGTTTGCTGAAATAGTAGCAACTCTTGCTATATCTTCTTTTCCATTTACAACTGAACTAATATCTTTTAATTTATCTACTGCAACTTCTACTGCTTTATCCATACCTCTTTTTATTGCCATTGGATCTCCACCTGCAGCAACATTTTTTACTCCTTCTTTTATCATGCTTTGTGCAAGTACTGTTGCTGTTGTTGTTCCATCTCCTGCTACATCATTTGTTTTTGTTGATACTTCTTTTACAAGTCTTGCTCCCATATTTTCATATGGATCTTCTAATTCTATTTCTTTTGCAATTGTTACACCATCATTTGTAATTAATGGTGCTCCAAAACTTTTATCTAAAACTACATTTCTTCCTTTTGGTCCAAGTGTTACTTTTACTGTATCAGCTAATTTATTAACACCATCTAATAATTTTTTTCTTGCATCTTCACCAAATTTAATTTCTTTTGCCATTTTTTATCAATCCTTTCTTTTTTATAAAATTTGATTTTTAATTTTATAATATTATTCTACTATAGCTAAAATATCTCCTTGTCTTACAATTATTAAGTCTTCTCCTTCGTATTTTACTTCTGTTCCAGAATATTTACTAACAACGACTTTATCATGTTTTTTTACTTCCATTGGTACTATTTTTCCATCTTTATCTGCTAGACCTGGTCCTACTTCAATAACTTCAGCTATTTGTGGTTTTTCTTTTGCACTTGAAGCTAAAATAATTCCACTTTTTGTGGTTTCTTCTCCTTCAATCATTTTAATAACAACTCTGTCTTGTAATGGTTTTAACATTTATATTACCTCCTTATATTTTTGGAATGTTAAATAACTAGTTTGTTATTAGCACTCTTTTTGTTTGACTGCTAATAATTTATACCTTTTGTTATCAAATGTCAATAGATTTCCTTTAAATTCACATAGATTTCACAAAAAATGTACAGATATTTTTTCTATCTGTACATTCTTTATATTTTATTCATTTATTTCTTTAATAGAACTATATTTTAGCATTTGCTATTGCTGCTTCTACTAATGCTTTAAATAATGGTGCTGGACGATTTGGTCTTGATTTAAATTCTGGATGAAATTGCCCTGCTATGAAAAATGGATGATTTGGTATTTCCACTATTTCTACTAGCCTTCCATTTGGTGATGTTCCAGAACATAGCATACCAGCTTTTTCAAGTTGTTCTTTATATTCATTATTAAATTCAAACCTATGTCTATGTCTTTCTGAAATTTCTGTTGTACCATATATTTTTTCTGCAAGAGTTCCTTGTTTTATGATGCATGGGTATGCTCCTAATCGCATTGTACCACCTTTATTATTTATTCCAATTTGTTCATCCATAATATGAATTACTGGGTTTTTACAGTTTTCCTCAAATTCAGCTGAATTAACATCTTCTAGTTTTAATACATCTCTTGCAAATTCTACTACAGCCATTTGCATTCCTAAGCAGATTCCTAAAAATGGGATTTTATTTTCTCTTGCATATTTTATTGTTTGTATTTTTCCTTCTATTCCTCTATTTCCAAATCCCCCTGGTACTACTATTCCATTTAAGCCATTTAATATTTTGTCTGCATTTTTATCTGTAATTGTTTCAGAATCAATAAATTTTATTTCTACTTTTACATGGTTTGCAAATCCTCCATGTTGTATACTTTCTGCAACAGAAAGGTATGAATCTTCTAACCTAACATATTTTCCAACAATACCTATTTGAACTTTTTTATCATCTCTTTTTCTTATATCTGCAATCATTTTTTCCCATTCTGAATTATCTACTTCTAACTTATCTAAATGTAGGTGTTTACATACCTCTATTGCTAATCCCTGTTCTTCTAACATTAATGGCACAGCATAAAGGCAATCTGCTGTTTTATTTTGTATAACGCTTTCTTTCCTTACATTACAAAACATTGCTAGTTTATTCTTTATACTTTCTGGTATGTCACTTTCTGTTCTACATACTAGTATATCTGGTTTAATTCCTAAACTTTGTAATTCTTTTACTGAATGCTGGGTTGGTTTTGATTTTATTTCATTTGAGCCAAATATGTATGGTAGAAGTGTTACATGTATATATATAACATCTTCTGGATTTTTTTCTAGTCCAATTTGTCTAATTGCCTCTAAAAATGGCAAACTTTCTATATCTCCAACTGTACCTCCTATTTCAGTTATAACAATATCTATATCTTCATTTTCAAAACTGTATATATTATCCTTTATTTCATTAGTAATATGAGGTATTACTTGTACTGTTTTTCCTAAATAGTCCCCTTTTCTTTCTTTGTTTATCACGTTTGAATATATTCTTCCTGTTGTAACGCTTGAATTTTTAGTTAAGTTTTCATCTACAAATCTTTCATAATGCCCTAAATCTAAATCTGTTTCTGCTCCATCGTCTGTAACAAAAACTTCTCCATGCTCATAAGGACTCATAGTTCCTGGATCTACATTTATATATGGATCAAATTTTTGAATTGTTACTTTATATCCTCTATTCTTAAGTAATCTTCCAAGAGATGCTGCTGTAATTCCCTTTCCAAGTCCTGAAACAACTCCTCCTGTTACAAAAATATACTTTGTATTCATTTTTTTCTCCTCTCTTTTTTAACAAAAAAATAGATTAACAAAAATTCCAACAAAATTGGTTTTTTTTTAATCTATTTTCTTTAACTATATAACTATCTTACCATTTTAAAATACAAATTGCAACATTTTTTGCAAATTTTTAATTTACCATATTAAAGTTTAGTCTATTTTACTTTTTTGAAAATGATAGGTAATTGTTCAAATTGTAAAAAAGCATTGTTTTTATAATAAAATTAAAGTATAATAAATCCATCCTTTTCCAAAGGAGAACTTTGAGAAAGGAGGTGAACATCTTGAGTTCTTTCGATTTAATTTGGCGATTAATCGTTTTATTATTACTAAGTAATAGTAATAATGATGAAAACCAAAATTCTCAGGATTAGTACAAACTAATCAAAGGCAGTCTGGTCAACTGCCTTTATTTTTATACAAAAAAAGAGATATGTGGTCAACATATCTCGTGAACATTCAAGTTCTTCGATTATTCTCTCGCTTAAGCTAAATATAGTATACTATATTTTTTATTATATGTCAAATGTTATTCAAAAATTCGCTGTCAAAAAAATTTTCGTAAATTTTTTCATAATTTATTAGTATAACAATGTTCCCGTAATTGCACCAATTGATGAAAGTGTTAATGTTGCTGATGCAGAAGAAGTTTTTATAACATATGTTCTTAATATATATCCATGTCCTCCTGTTGCAGTCAGTTGCACTGATGGAGCATCATAGTATTTAATGCTTCCTGATGATAAACTAGCACTTACAGGAGTATTTCCTGTTCCATAATAATCATTAAATACTGTGCATATTGCTATTTTATTTGCTGGAATTGAAAATGAAATATTTTGTACTGATGAAAATGAATAACCAACTGATTTATTTTCTCTTGCAACTATATTAGAATAAGTATTATTATATCCTGCACTGACACCTGCATTGTATGCACCTGAACTATTTAATGTGCCTCCACTATAATATCCTGCTGGCACTGTATATGTTGTTGATGTAGTTGGACTCCAGTTTAATGCTCCTCTATTTGTCATTGTTCCTGTTATTTTACTTCCATTTACCCATGCTGTTTTTCCACTTAATATATTTCCTGCTGC
>CALXRX010000005.1 GCA_944390975.1 uncultured Clostridia bacterium
GATCCAGAATTAAGAGAGAAATATTATTATAGAGAAAAGCAACTAAGGGATGAGTTATCCAGAATAAAAGATGGATACATGAAAGGTATAAAAGAAGGGAAAAGAGAAGGAAAGAAAGAAGGCATAGAAGAAAAGCAAAAAGAAATAGTGCTTAATATGCATAAAAATAATATGGACATTGAGACAATCTGCAATATAGTAAATATTACAGAAGATGATGTAAAGAAAATAATAGAAAATGCTAACAAAGAATGAAGAAAAATTACAAAAATATAAATAACATAACGGAGTTGGGAGTGGAAAAAAGACTTTTTTTCGAAAAACGATTGACAGAAAACTAAATAACGTATATAATATATACGTTAAAAAGAAGAAGTCATCCACTTCTCACCCAATCTAAATAAGGAAAAGGGTTATAAAATAAAATTTTATACATTTGCAATATATTTGCAAATGGAGTTTTGTGGATTGGCTATCAAAGTCAATCTTATTTTTTTGGAGGTGTTTTATATAAAGCAAGAATTACCAATCAATGAACAAATACGAGTAAAGCAAATACAACTAATTGATGATGAAGGACAAAAAAGAGGTGTCATGGACTTAAATAGTGCATTAGAAATTGCATATGAAAAGAACTTAGATTTAGTATTAGTTGCACCAAATGGAAATCCACCAGTTTGCAAAATAATGAATTATGGAAAATATAAATTTGAGCAAGCAAAAAAAGAAAAAGAAGCAAAGAAAAAACAAAAAACTTTTGAAGTTAAAGAATTAAGAATTACACCTAATACAGAAGAACATGATTTTAACTTTAAAGTAAAAAATGCTAAAAAATTTATTGAAGATGGATGCAAAGTAAAAATCACAGTTCGTTTTAGAGGTAGAGAACTTAATTATGCAAAACAAGGTGAAGATATTTTAAATAAATTTATTGATGAATTATCAGAAGTTGCAACACCAGAAAAGAAACCTATATTAGAAGGTAAAAATATGTTTATTATATTAGCTAAAAAAGCTGAAAAATAATAGATTATAAAACAAAGAAGGGAGTTTGGATATTATGCCAAAATTAAAAACAAATAGAGCTGCAAAAAAAAGATATAAGTATACAGCTACAGGAAAAGTAAAAAGAACAACAGCTAATGGAAGACACAGATTAGCAACAAAAACACCAAGACAAAAAATGTCTAGAAAAGCAAACGCTTATGCAGATAAAACAGTAGAAGCAGGAATTAAGAGATTATTACCATATGGTAACTAATATTTCCAAAAAGAGTAGAAAGGAGAAACAAAAATGGCAAGAGTTAAAAGTGCAATAATAACACGTAAAAAACATAAAAAAATATTAAAACAAGCAAAAGGATATTATGGAGCAAAACATTATAGATTTAGAATGGCAAAACAAGCTGTTATGAAATCTGGAGTATATTCATATGTAGGAAGAAAAGACAAAAAAAGCAACTTTAGAAAACTATGGATTACAAGAATAAATGCAGCTGCAAGAATGAATGGTTTAACATATAGCAAATTAATAGCAGGGCTAAAAAAAGCAAATGTTACAATTAATAGAAAAATGCTTGCTGAAATAGCTGTAACAGATGAAAAAGCTTTTTCAAAAATAGCTGAAATAGCAAAAAATGCATAAATAAAAAATAGGGATATATTTTAAAATTAATATATTCCTATTTTTTTATTATTATTGTTTTTTCATTTTAGGTTTTGAAATTAAAGAAGCAATGTATCCAAAGAATATTGCAGCAGCAATACCGCCAGCAGCAGCTTTAGTACCACCTATAAAAGCGCCAATGAAACCAGATTTAGTAACTTCTTCAATAGCACCTCTAGCAAGAGCATTTCCAAAACCTGTTAAAGGAACAGTAGCCCCACAACCTGCAAAATCAATTAAATGTTGATAAATTCCAAGTCCTCCAAGAATAGCACCAGTAGTAACAAAAATTACTAAAATTCTAGCAGGAGTTAATTTGGTTTTATCTATTAAAATTTGTCCAACTATACATATAAGACCACCAACTACAAAACATCTTAATAATTGCATCCAATCTATGCTTTGAAAGAATTCCATAATTATCTCTCCTATCTTTTAAAATTATAATTCTATTGATATCGCATGAGCTATTCCTGGTATAGACTCACCTTGCTGTGAAGTTGTAGAGTTTGTTAAAGCACCTGTAGCAATCAATAGTATTTTTTTGTATTTTTTATCTTGTAACATTTTATATAAATAACCAGAAAATACAGTAGCACAACAAGCACAACCGCTACCTCCAGAGTGAGTGTCTTGTTTTTCTTTATCAAAAATTAAAACGCCACAATCATTATAATTAGATTTAATATTATAACCTTTAGTTTCGGCAAGTTCTATTAAAATTTCTTTTCCAACATATCCTAAATCTCCAGTAAGAATAGCATCATAATAACTTGGAGAGCGTCCGTGTATCTTTAAAATGGGTTAGAAGCGTATCTAAAGCAGCAGGAGCCATAGCAGCACCCATGTTGTTAGCATCTTTTATTCCCATATCAACAATTTTTCCTGGTGTAATATTAGTAATATAAGGACCAGCACCATCTTTAGAAACAATTGCTGCTCCACTTCCAGTTACAGTCCATTGTGAAGATTGAGGCCTTTGGTTTCCAAGTTCAAGTGGAAATCTAAATTGTTTTTCAGCACTACAAAAGTGACTAGAAGCAGCACAAATTGCATTTTGTCCAGCTCCTCCTTCAATAAAAATTGCACCTAGCATTAGAGCTTCTACAAAAGTAGAACAAGCACCAAATATCCCAAAAAAAGGAATATTTAATTCACGAAGTCCAAAACTTGAGGAAATACATTGGTTTAATAGGTCTCCTGCAAAACAATAATCTATATTTTCACTTGAAAGACCAGATTTAGAAATAAGAGTATTAACTGTTTCTTTTATTATTTTGCTTTCAGCCTTTTCCCAACTATTTTCGCCCCAGAATTCATCTTCTAAACAATTGTCAAAATATTTAGCAAGAGGACCATCAGCTTCTTTAGGTCCAACGATAGATGCTGTTTGTAATATAGTAGGAGGAGTATCAAATTTTATTGTTTGATTTCCTATTTTTTGCATTTTTATCACCTTTCTTATTCATATTAAAATTTCAATATAAAAATATATCTAAACCAGTGTTATGGATTGAGTATTAAAAATTAGATATAAAATTCCAACGACAATTGATGCTGATATACCAAATACTAATACAGGTCCAGCAACAGTAAACATTTTTCCTCCAACACCCATAACATAGCCTTCTGATTTGTATTCCATAGCAGGAGATACAATAGAATTTGCAAATCCTGTAATTGGAACAAGTGAGCCAGCACCAGCAAATTTACCAATTCGATTAAATAAGTTTAATCCAGTTAAAAAGGCACTAATTCCAATTAGTATGATAGATACAATTGTATTTGATGTTTGTAAATCTATTCCACGAAATCTGCAGTAATTAAATATAATTTGTCCAATAGAACAAATTAAACCGCCAACCCAAAATGCATTAAAACAGTTTTTTATAATTGGAGAATTAGGCGATTTTTTATCAACATAATTTTGATAATCTTTTTTTGTTTCAATAGGTTCCAAAAAAATCCCTCCTTTAATCTCTATCTCGATCTATCATAAAAGATAAATCTAAATCTACATAGTATTCAGAAATTTTTTTACCATTAATTTTTGCTCTTTGGTCTAATATTGTAACAGTAGTAAGACAATCTAAAGTTTTTGATGCTTCATTTATTGTTTGTACCACAGCATCTTTCCAAGAAATTTCTGATGTACCTGTTACCTTTAAATGTTTTTCAACAGCCATTATAATCAACCTCCGTTTTTATTTGTTAAGAATATATTTTCCAATATTTTAAAATTTATACAAAAATTAATTAGATTGACAAAAAATAAAATTAATAATATTTTTTATGATATAATAGGAAAAAATAAAAAATATAGGAGTAGAAAGATGAAAACAGATTTTGCAAGAGAAATATCTTTAAAAATTTTATATAAAATTGATGTAGAAAATGGATATTCAAATATAGTTTTAGATGAATATTTAAATAAATATAGAGAAAAACTAAATATACAAGATATTAATTTGATATCAGAAATTGTTTATGGAAGTATAACTTGGAAGCTAACAATTGATTGCATTATACAAAAATACTCAAAAATAAAATTAAAAAAGATATCAAAATGGGTATTAAATATATTAAGAATTGGAGCATACCAAATTTTATTTTTAGATAAAATTCCTAAAAGTGCAGCAGTTAATGAAAGTGTAAATTTGACTAAAAAATATGCGTTTAAATCTACAAGTTTTGTAAATGCTATTTTAAGAAAAATAAAAAAAGAAGACTATAAAGAAATAGAAAATATAACTTCAAAAGAAGAAAGAATATCAAAGCTTTATTCCATTCCAGAATGGCTAGTAAAAAAATTATTAAAAGAATATACTTTAGTTGATGCCGAAGAAATATGCAAATATTCAAATGAAAAACCAAAAACGACTATACGAATAAATACACTAAAAATAAACAAAGAAAATTTAATAGAATTGTTACAACAAGAAGGAATTAAATATGAAGAAACTAATTTAAATAATTTTCTATTTTTAAAAAATATAAAAAATATTGCAAAATTAGATTTATTTAAAAAAGGTTATTTTACAGTACAAGATATAGGAGCAGGAAAAATAAGTTTAATTCTTAATCCTAAAAAAGGAGAAAAAGTATTAGATGCATGTAGTGCACCGGGTGGAAAAACAACTCATTTAGCTGAATTAATGGAAAATACAGGAGAAATAATAGCATGTGAACTTCACTCTCATAGAGCTAAATTAGTAGAAGAAAACGCACAAAGACTAGGTATTAAAATTATACAAAGCCAAGTAAAAGATATGCAAAAAAATATAGAAGAATATATTGAAAAATTTGATAAAATTTTATTAGATGTACCATGTATGGGATTTGGAGTAATGAAAAGAAAACCTGATATAAAATGGCAAAGAAAGGAAGAAGATGTTAAAGAAATAACAAAAATTCAATATGAAATTTTAAAAACATGTGCAAGATATTTAAAAATTGGAGGAGAACTAGTTTATTCTACGTGTAGTCTTTTAAAAGAAGAAAATGAAAATATTATAGAAAAATTTGTAAAACAAGAAAACATAGATAATGAATTAAAAAATATAGAATATAAAATAGAATTAGAAGAAAAAATTTTGCCAAGCAAAAACACAGATGGATTTTATATATGTAAAATAAAAAAAGATAATAAAAATGCAGTATTACAATAATATTACATTTGAATTACAATTATATTAAAGCTATTGACTTTTGACGAAAAAAATATAAAATAACAGTATAATGTATTGATATGCAAAATTAATAGAAAAAATTGTAAATTATGTATAAAAATAAAAGTATTAAATAAATAAAAATGTTAAACATAATAGGAGAAAATTGTAACAAAGGAGAAAAAAATGTCTACTTGTTTAGGTTTATATATTGAAAATAATATAATAAAATATGCTAAAGTTTCTAAAGATAACGATAATGTAAAAATCGATTCTTTTGGAATTAAATTTTTTGAAAAAATAGATGATGCTATATCACAAGTTGTCGAAGAAACTTACAGTTATAAAACACCTATAAGTGTTAATTTATCTAATGAAAGTTACAATTATTTCTATTTATTCAGTTTATTAAATAAAAAGGACATGCAGAATGTTATAAATACAGAATTTGAGTCAATTTGCTATGATAAAGGAGTAAATAAAGATGCTTTTGAAACAAGATATGTATTAGTAAGTGACTTAGAAGATAAAGAAAAAGTAAAAGCTATACATGTTTCTGCAAGTAAAGCAGACTTAGCAAAAAAAGCACAACAATTGGAAGGATATAGAATAATATCTGCATCACCAATGGGAACAACTATAGGTAACTTATTAGATATTCAAGATAATGAAAATGTAATGATAGTTAATATTGAAGATAAAACTACAATAACAACTATAGTAGATAAAAAGATAACAGATGTACAAATAATTGATGAAGGTGCAGAAAAAATACTTTCAAGCATAAATGAAAAAGAAAATTCATATTTAAAAGCATATGAAATTTGCAAAAATTCTACAATTTATACATCTGATGCAAAAGACTTACAATATGAAGAAAATGAATATCTAGATTATATAATGCCTACTTTATATAATATAGTAGGATCTGTTAGAAAAATTACAAATGAAAGTTTAAACAGAATAGATAAAGTATATATTACAGGTACAGCTTCAGTTATAAATAATATAGATATATATTTTCAAGACTATTTAAAAGATATTAAATGTGAAATATTAAAACCATATTTCATAAACAACTTACAAGCTAAAATTAATATAAAAGATTATATTGAAGTAAACTCTGCTATTGCACTTGCATTACAAGGTTTAGGCGAAGGGCTTAAAGGAATGAACTTTAAAAAGAATAATGCAAAAGATAAGCTAGCACAATGGACATCTTCAGATGGTGGAAAAAATGGAAAATCAAAGAGTGGAATATCTGCTTTACTTAATAAAAAAATACATGTTAATTTGAAATTTGATTTTAGAGAAAAATTAACAGCATTAGAACAAACATTACTAAGAATTGCAGGAGGTTTACTAATATTAATATTAGTTTATTCAGGAGTTACTATATTTTTAAATAATGCTATGAATCAAAAAGAATCAGAAATTATGCTAGCAACTCAAGATGCAAATGAACAAATAGGATTAATTGAAAATGATATAGCAACAATTAGAGCAAATACAAGTAAATACAATAGCATGACAGAAAGATTAACGAACTTAACTAGTCAAACAGAAGAAAAAAATAAAAGAAAAAATGCAATTCCAAAATTACTAAATACAATTATGTTCAGTATACCAAAAGGGGTACAAATAACATCAATAGAAAATACAACAGATACTAAAATAGTAATAAATGCACAAGCAAGTACTTATGAACAATTAGGATTTTTAAAAGCGAAAATAAAAGAAGATGAAATATTAGTAAATGTTGTGTCTGACAGTGGAAGGAAAGATGCTCAAGACAGTTTAATAAAAACAACTATAGAAGGAGATTTACCAATAGAGTAAAGGAGAACTAAAAACATGAGAAAAATTTTAATAATAATAGTAATTGTATTATTATTAGTAGTTGGATACCTAATGATATTTAATGGGTTAGAAGTACTAGGAATGGATGTTTTATCAGTACAACAAATTAAAGATAAAAATACTGATTTAGAACAAAAACTTCAAGTTGTAAGTACTCTTACTAGTACAGAACAACCACAAGCTTTATCAGATTTAAATAGTAGTGCAAAACAACTAATGATTGCCAAAGAAGAGTACAATGATAAAATTCTTTATAGTTCTACAGAAGATATATTAACAGCTAGCCAAGGAATAGAATATGAAACAGAATACTTATGGACAAAAATAGGTAATCATGCAAAGAAAAATGAAATTAATCTTAAGTTTGAAATAAGACAATCAAATTCAGGAGTAACAGATCAATATGATTTATATTTTACAGTAACAGGAGCATATGTTTCAATTTCTGAATTTATAGCTTCACTAGAAAATGATTCATCATTAAACTTTAAGATAGAAGACTTTAAATTAATTCCAACAACAAATAATACAGAAGTTTTGCAAGCAACATTTGTTGTAAGAGAAATTAATATAAAAGTAGACAATTTAACTTCAACAACAACTACAAATAATAACACTACAAATAATACAACTTCAGGAACTAGTACAAGTAGTGATACTACAAGTACAACAACTACAACTAATCCATAAGGAGGCAATATGTTAAAATCAGTTTTTAAGGAATTAATTATTATCTTATTATTGTTATTAGCTATATTATTGGTTTTAGGTGTTTTCTTATATGACTATATACCAACAAATAAGATAGTACCAAAAATAGAACAATATCAAGTTCCAAATAGTATAAAAAATGAATTACAAGAAACTGTAAATAATTTAGATGAACAAATGACACCAATTATATATGAAATAGATGGAACAGACTTAAATAACTATGAAAAATCTAATGATTATGAAAAAGGAAAAGTAAATCCTTTCTCAGAAACAACTACAAATAATCAAACAACAAATACTAATGGAAATACTAATAATAGTAATTCAAATAATAGTAACACTAATAATGGAACAAACAATAACAACAATAATAGTAATAACAATGGTAACAATAGTAACAATAATCAAACAAATAATACTAATAACAATTCAGATTCTGTAGGTAATTATTTACCAAATACAGGTACAAAGTAGGTTATATTTATTTATATAGATATACACATTAATAAAAATATTTTTAAGGAGGAATTTTTTATGTTAAAAGGACAAAAAGGTATTACACTTGTAGCTTTAGTTATTACAATCATTGTATTACTAATTCTTGCAGGAGTTACAATTACATTAACTCTAGGAGAAAACGGTATATTTAAAACAGCTGAAAAAGCTGGAGAAAACTATACTCAAGCTCAAAGAGATGAATTAGAAGGATTAAATTCATTTGAACAAACAGTTGATCAAGTAATTAAAAATGTAACAGACTAATCTAACAATAACCCTTAAATTTTATAAATAGGGTTAAGTTAAATGGCATATGCACTTTTTGTATATGCCATTTAGTTTAAAAATGAGAGGAAATAAAAATGCTAGAAATAATTTTTTTAATTATTATATTTATAACAGGAATATACTTTGGTAGTTTTTTCACACTTGCAACATATAGGCTACCTAAAAAAGAAAATATAACACATAAACATTCATATTGTCCTAATTGCAACCATAAATTAGGAGTTTTTGACTTAGTTCCAATTTTTAGCTATTTATTTCTAAGAGGAAAATGTAGATATTGTGGTAAAAAAATAGGTATAAGATATTTCTTATTTGAACTATTAACTGGAATAGTTTTTGTGTTGTTTGCAATTTCCTTAAATAAAACAATACTTGATTTGGATTTTAATACAATAATATACTTTGCCTTAACCATACTTTATTTTGCTAGTTTATTTATAATTGCAGGAATAGAAAAAGAAAAAAATGTAATACAAAAATCAGTATTAATTTACGGAGTTATTGTAGCTATATTATATATGATATATTCATATACACTAAATCCAAATAATGTCTATGAATATGTTATATATTTATTAATGATGATTATTTTGCTTTTTATGGATATAATATTCTTGAAAAAGAAGATGAAATATAATTATACTGTGCAAATATTAATTTTAATATTATATATGTTAATCTTTTCTGGAGCATATAATACTACTTTTACTGTTTGTATAGCTATATTATCAATAGGTATAAAAAAATTAATATCATTTTTAACAAAGAAAAAATCAAAAGTAATTAATAATAAAGAAAAAGTACCATTTGCGTTTTTCTTATGTACAGCTAATATTTTAGTTATAATTATAACAAATTTTATTATTAATTATACAATTAGTAAATAGGTGATTAAATGAAAAAAAATAAATTATTAGATAATAGAGGTGTTACTACAACTGATATAGTGGCTGGGGTAATAATTATAATAGTTTTTGTATCTGTAATAACAACTAGCTTTTACAATTACTATTTAAGTGCTACATCCAAAAATAGAAATGCTGTTGCTACTAACTGTATAATAGATTTAATTGAAAATATTGAAGCAATGGCTTATGATGAGGTAGATCAAACTGCAGTAGATGATTTAATACAAAACTTAGTAGATAAAGGAACAATTCCTTCAGGATACACAGTTACAGCAAGTTTGCAAAAATATAATGAATTAGAAGGTAATACTGATAAAGAAGATTTAATTAAAATATTAAAAGCAAATGTAAAGTATACAGTAAATGATAAAGAAGAAAACTTCGAAGTTACAAGATTAATAACTAAATAAAGGAGTAAAATATGAAATCAGATAGAGGAGTGACAACTACAAGTTTAATAATATATATAATTGCAATGACAATAGTAGTTGGAATAATTGCAACTATAAATTCATTCTTTTATAGTAATGTTATGAATATAGAAGATGAAAGTAGTAATATATCTGAACTTACAAAGTTTAACATGTATTTTTTAGCAGATATTAAAAAAGAAAATAATGATATTATAAAAATTTCAGAAAAAGCAATTACATTTTCTAGTGGAAATACATTTACATTTCAAGATAATGCAATATATCTAAATAGTATTAGAATTTGCGAGAATGTAAAGAATTTACAATTTAATGTAAATAAATACACTGATAAAAATATAGTTAATGTTTTAATAACAATTGGGGATAATATGGAGTATACTAAAACAACAAAATACGTTATGAAAAAGTAATAGTAATTTGTGGAAATTCCAAAATAACTATATAAAAAAGTCTAAATTTAAGATATAATAAAATAGAATAATATACAAAGGAGGAAATGGATATGAGACAACCTATTGGTATAGAATTAGTAAGAAAAGGAGTTATTACAGAAGAAGATATTACAAAAGCTTTAGAATATCAAAAAACACATCCTAATAAAAAAATAGGAGATATTTTAAATACATTAGGTGCATGTGATTCGAATATATTAATACAAGCTATAGGAGAAATTTTAGGAGAAAAAGCAATACTTTTAGACGAAAGACATTTAAGAATAAATTTAGAAGACTATATTTCTATGGATGTTCTTAAACAAAATAAAGCAGTACCTTTTGAAGTAGAAAACGGAAAAATAAAAGTATGTTTTGCTGATACAGCAAATAAAAGAGCAGTAGAAACAATTAGGTTATTATTACTAAATAAAGGTTTAGTAATGGATAAATATATTACATTTGAAAGTAATATAGAAAAAGTTTTAAAATCATTCGAAGGTGATAGTTCTAATGATATTAAGTCAACAACAGATATTACAGGATTAATTGATACTATAATAAAAAAGGCAATGGATAAAAGAGCAAGTGACATACACTTTGAGCCTATGGAAGATGGTATAAGAATCCGTTATAGAATAGATGGTGAATTATATACAGTAGCAAATTTAGAGGATGATAAACAAGCTCAAATTATAGGAAGATTAAAAGCTATTTCAAATATGCATCAAGAAAAACAAGAATCACAAGATGGTAGAATTCTTCTATATCCAGATTATAACATTCGTGTTTCATCACAAAGAAATGTGTATGGAGAGAAATTTGTTTTAAGATTATTAAAAAAGAATGCAGATTTAAAAGAAATATTTGAATTAGGATTTCCAAAAGATGATGCTTTATTAAATAGAGCATTTAATAAAAGAAATAGTATAACAATAATGGCAGCTCCTACAGGAGAAGGAAAAACAACTACATTGTACAGTGTTATTGCTTATTTAAATAGACCTGAAATTAATATAACAACTATTGAAGATCCTGTTGAAATAAGAATTCCAGGTTTAAACCAAATAGAAATAGATGCAAAAACAAATTTTATAGATTCATTAAGAACAGTATTAAGACAAGATCCAGATATTATACTAGTTGGAGAAATTAGAGATAAAGAAACTGCTGAAATTGCCATGCAAGCAGGACAAACAGGACATTATGTATTATCTACAATACACACAATAGATAGTGTAGAAGTTATAACAAGACTTAGAAAGATGGGTATTTCAAACTATGATATCGCAAGTACTCTTGCAACATCTGTATCACAAAGGTTAGTAAGAAAAATATGTCCACATTGTGCAGTGCAAAGAGATTTTACAAAAGAAGAAATTGACATAATGACACAAATTGGTCAAAAATATAATATAGAATTTGATTTTAATGGAAAGAAAACTTATGATGTAGTAGGATGTAAGCATTGCAATAATTCTGGATATTATGATAGAACAGGTATATTTGAAATATTAATTATAGATGATAAAATAAGAGAATTGATTACTAATGATGCATCTACTATTAAAATAAAAGAAGAGGCAATTAAAGGAAAATACAAACCATTAGTAATAGACGGAATAAATAAAGTTCTAGATGGTACAACGACTTTACAAGAATTGAATAAAAAATTAGTTTTATTTTAGTAAATAGGAGGGAAATACAAATGATACAAGTAGAAAGTATTTTAGATTATGCTATAAAAAAAGATGCATCAGACATTCATTTTATATGTGGAAATAAACCAATGTTAAGAATTATAAGAGACTTAGTTCCAGTAGAAAATTCTGAAGAATTAGTTCCAGAAGATATGAATGAAATATATGATTATTTAGTAAAAGGTAATATAGATAAAGATAATGTATTTAGACAAACAAAAAAATTAGATACATTCTTAGAATATGGAGAAAGACGTTTTAGGGTAAATATTTCTTTATCAGGAGATATACCACTTTTTACACTAAGAATTATAAAAAATGAATTACCAAAATTTGAAGATTTAGGTGTTCCAGATATTGTTAGACGTATGACATTCCAACCACAGGGATTAATGCTAGTTACAGGTAAAACAAACTCTGGTAAAACAACAACTTTAAATGCACTTATTAATGAAATTAATGAAACACAAAACAAAAAAATATTAACATTAGAAAGTCCGGTAGAATATAAACATCATTCAAAAAAATCAATAATAGTGCAAAAAGAAGTAGGTGTTGGTGGAGACTCATTATGCTATAGTGATGGTGTAAAAAACTCTTTAAGAGAAGACTGCGATATAGTAGTAGTAGGAGAAATTAGAGATAAAGAAACAATGGAAGCTGCTATTGAAACAGCAGAATCTGGCCATTTAGTAATAGGAACACTTCACACAAAATCATGTGCAGAAACAATAGATAGAATGATAAATTTCTATGAAATTAGTGATCAACCAACTGTTAAATATTTAATTTCTTCATTATTAAAACTTGTTATTTCTCAAAGATTATTAAAAGGAACAGATGGAAAATTAGTATTAGTACCAGAAGTAATGGTTGTTGACAATATTGTTGCAGGACTTATAAGAAAAGATAAAATTAGTGTATCAGAAATAGAAGATGCAATACAAAGTAATTTAGAAAAAGGAAGTATAGGACTTATAAATTCAATTGCTACATTATTTGTTGATGAAAGAATAACTTTAGAGCAAGCAAAAGCTCAAATAGAGGAAAAAAATATTGAAACTCTAAATAGAACAATTATGCAATTAAGGATTAAAAAGAATAAATAAAAATGCTAGAAAGGAAGGAGTAAATTAGATGGCGGTATATAGATATAGAGCTTTAACGCCTAATGGTGTAATTGTTAGTAATCGTATAGATGAAAACAATAGAAGTGCAGTAATAAAGAAACTAAAAAGAAATAATTTAACACCAATAAGCATTACAGAACAAATAGGATTAGCAAAAAAACCTGCTAAATCTAATAAAAGAAACGTAAAAGATATTGAAGATATTATAAAGAATGTAAATACTTCTAATATTGTAACAAATAGGGAGAAAAAAAGAGAATCCTATATACAAAAAATTAATAAAGCTTTAGCTAAAACAGAAAAAATAACAACAAGAGATATAGTTATATTTACGCAAAATTTCTATTTGTTAAAAAAAGCTAATTTTAACAACATACATGCTTTAAATACAATTATAGAAAGTACAGAAAACTATATTTTTAGAGGAATATTAGAAGACATATTAGCAGGTGTTGAAGCAGGGGAAAATATGTATACTACTATGGAATATTATTCTAATGTATTCCCATATATTTATATAAATATGATACGTGTTGGAGAACTATCGGGATCTCTTACAAACTCTTTAAAACAAGCAGTTAAGTACCTTGACGATAGTACAAATATTAACAAGAAATTAAAAAATATTTTAATACCAAACCTTGTTCAATTTGCTTTATTATTGGTAATGTTAGTAGTAGGTACACTTGTTGCTGTTCCAGCAATTCAAAATGTATTTGATGCTGTAGGAACAAAAGATACTCTACCAGCTTTAACGCTTTGGTTTAAAGATTTCTTAGATAAATTAATTATGTATTGGTATGTTCCAACAGCTATTATAGGTGCAATTGTTGTATTTGTTATAATGTATATTAGAACACCAAAAGGAAAATACAACTTTGACTATTTTAAATATACTATGCCAATCTTTGGAAAGCTAATTTTTGCTTTAGATTTTTCAAGATTAATGAAAGCTATGCTTCTTAACTTAAATAATGGAATGAGAATACAAGAGGCATTAGAAGTAAGTAAAAATATATGTAAAAATTATGTTATGCTTTCAATAATTGAAACTTCAATAAATAACATTTTAATTGGACAATCTTGGATTGAGCCATTTGAAAGATCTGGATTACCATCTTCAATGATAACAGAAATGTTAAAAATAGGTATGAAAACAGATTTATCTGAAATGATGGAAAAACTAGTAGAATATATGGAAATAGATATAAATAACATAATAGATAATATTATGAAAGTATTACCACAAGTAGTATATAGTATAGTTGGTATTGTATTAATATTCTTCGTACTAATTGTATTAGTTCCTGCATTACAATTATACATGGGTAACTTCTTAATTTCAGCAGCAGGATTTTAAATAAATTAATAAAACAAAAAAGTATAATTAAGTGGTATAAAACTTTATTATACTTTTTGTTTTTTAAATTAAAATGTCACACATTATGGGGAGGAAAAATGAGAATAGGAATAGATATAGGTGGAAGTCATATACAAGTTGGTTTAATAGACGAATTTGGGAATATTTTAGCAAAAAAAGAAAAAGACATATTAAAGGAAGATAAATTAGAAATACAAAATAAAATTGAAGAAACAATTATTAAAAATATATTAGAAATTATAGAAGAACAAAAAATTAATATTTTAGATGTTAAATTTATAGGGATTGCTTTCCCTGCAAGTTTTAGAAATGGAGAAATAGGTTTATCAGTAAATTTAGGAGCAAATGGTGAACTATTAAGAAAAAACATTCAAACTCATTTTTCAATACCTGTATATATTAGAAATGATGCTAAATGTGCAGCAATTTGCGAGAAAAAATATGGCTCACTAAAGTATTATTCTGATTGCATATTCTTAACAATAGGAACAGGAATAGGAGGAGCAGCTTTTGTAGACAATAAATTGTTTAAATCTCCTAATATGGATAAATTTAAAGTAGGGCATATTACCATACAAAAAGATGGTTTAAAATGTAGGTGTGGAAAAAAAGGATGCTTTGAAAATTATGCTTCAATTACAGCATTAAAAAGAAATGTAACCAAAGAATTCAATATTGAAAAAGAGATTACAGGTAAAGAACTATATGATTTTATAATAAAAAATGAAAATAATGAAAAAATGAATATAATTATAAATAATTATATTGAAAGCTTAAGTGTAGGAATATCAAATTTAATAAACTTATTTGAGCCAGATGCTATTAGCATAGGCGGAAGCTTCGTATATTACAAAGATATATTTCTAGAAAGATTAAAATTGAAAATACAACAAAATAATTTGCTATATAAAGACAACATACCAGAAATACTTTTAGCAAAATTTAAAAATGATGCTGGAATGATAGGTGCATCTCAAATTGAAAACTAAAATATTGACTTTTTTTATGTCCTATAGTATAATAATAAAAGTTGTTACCTAAAAATGGTAAAGATGAGATTTTAATTTTATGTATAAACAAAGAAATGAGATAAATAATATTAATGTATTGATTCGGGAAAATGAAAATATAGAAATATACAAAATAATGTATAAAATTATGGATTGTGTACGGGAATTTAATTATATAATTTTATACTAATTAAAACTATATATAAACGTATTTTCTAAAATCAATCAGTTTATTAATAAACTGGTTTTTTTGCTTTTTCTAAATTTAATAAAAATGATATTAGAAAAAGAAATTGTCGTATTTTATTAGTAACTTATTATAAAAAATATATTTGTTTTATATAAAAAATTAAATGAAAATAAACGAAATAAAATAAAGGAGAGATGAATTTATGATGCAAGAAGTAAAAACAGAAGAAAAGAATAATACAGAAAAAACTAGTAGAGAAGCTAAAAGTAGAAATACAAAAAGAAATTATGCAACAAAAGCTAACAAAACTAATAAGGAAAAATTAAAAGTGGAAAGCACAAAAAAAATTAATAATGAAAATACAAAAAACAATGAGAAAATTTTTAATGAACTAAATAAAAAAGTTACTAAAACAAGAAGGCAGTCAGTTAGGAAGGATAATGCCAAAAAAGACAATGAATTTAGATTTAAGAAAAGTCCTTTAAAAATAATTCCATTAGGAGGATTATTAGAAGTTGGTAAAAATATTACAGTATTTGAATATGAAAATGAAATAATAGTAGTTGATTGTGGGCTAGCATTTCCAGAAGATGACATGCTAGGCATAGACCTAGTAATTCCAGATGTAACATATCTAGAAAAAAATAAAGATAAAATAAAAGGCCTAGTAGTTACACATGGACATGAAGACCATATTGGCTCTATACCATATTTATTAAAACAATTAAATATACCAATTTATGCAACAAGATTAACAATTGGGTTAATTAGCAACAAATTAGAAGAGCATGGATTATTAAGAAGTACAAAATTAAATATCGTAAAACAAGGTGAAACTATAAACTTTGGAAAAATGCAAGTAGAGTTTATTAGAAGTTGTCATAGTATACCTGATGCTGTAGCACTTGCTATACACACACCAATTGGTACAGTAGTACACACAGGAGATTTCAAAATAGATTTCACACCAATTGATGATGAAAGAATGGATTTTGGAAGAATTGCAGAACTTGGAAATAAAGGTGTTTTAGCACTTATGTCAGATAGTACAAATGCAGAAAGAAAAGGATATACTATGTCTGAAAGTACTGTTGGAGATGTATTTGAAAAACTATTTTTACATTGCACCAAAAGAATTGTAGTAGCAACATTTGCTTCAAATGTTCATAGAGTTCAGCAAATAGTAAATTCTAGCGTTAAATATGGAAGAAAAATAGCTGTTTGTGGTAGAAGTATGATTAATATGATACAAACAGCAATAGAACTTGGGTATATTAAAGTACCAAATAATGTATTTATAGACATAGATATGATAAATAATTATCCAGATGAAAATTTAGTTATTATTACAACAGGATCACAAGGAGAAACGATGTCAGCACTTACAAGAATGGCAGCAGGAGAACATAGAAAAGTTACAATAACACCTAATGATTTAGTAATAATTTCAGCAAATCCTATACCAGGAAATGAAAAATTTGTATCAAAAGTAATAGATGATTTAATGAAAATTGGTGCAGAAGTAGTATATAGTGCATTAGAAGATGTTCATGTATCAGGACATGCATGTCAAGAAGAACAAAAATTAATGTTAGCATTAGTAAAACCAAAATATTTTATACCAGTTCATGGAGAGTATAGACAATTAGTTGCACATATGGATACAGCAAAGAAAATGGGAATAGATTCAAAAGACATATTTATAATGACAAATGGAAGAATTCTAGAGTTAAATGAAAATGAAGCAAAACTTACAGGAACAGTTCCATCAGGAAAGATTTTAGTAGACGGTTTAGGTGTTGGAGATGTTGGAAATATAGTATTAAGGGATAGACAACATTTATCACAAGATGGTCTAATAGTAATAGTGTTAACAATGGATTCTTCAACAGGAGAAGTAGTATCAGGACCAGATGTTATATCAAGAGGATTTGTATATGTGCGTGAATCTGAAAACTTAATGGAAGATGTAAAAAAAGTTATTAGAGAAGAAATTGAAAAATGTGAGCAAAAACATATAAAAGAATGGTCAATTATAAAATCTAATCTAAAGGATGAATTAAGAGACTATATTTATCAAAGAACAAAAAGAAACCCAATGATTTTACCAATTATAATGGAAGTATAGAAAAGTAAAAGGAGAGAGATGTATGGATTATAAAGATTTAGCAAATATAATATTTCCAGATGTTAAAGACATTTCATATTATGAAGAAAAATATCCAAGAAGAAATTTAGAAGAAGGAGCAATAGTAACAAGATATGCCCCAAGCCCTACAGGATTTATGCATATAGGTGGATTGTATCAAAGTGTAGTAGCTAAAAAAATGGCAAAACAAACGAAAGGCGTATTTTTCTTAAGAATTGAAGATACAGACCAAAAAAGAGAAATTGAAAATGGAGTTAATGATATAATAAATGCATTAAGAGAATTTGATATGTTACCAGATGAAGGAATGACAGATGAAGAAAACTATGTAGGAAACTATGGTCCATATAAACAATCTCAGAGAAAAGAAATCTATCAAAGCTATGCAAAATACTTAGTAGAAAAAGGACTTGCATACCCTTGTTTTTGTAAGCAAGAAGAATTAGAAGAAATGAGAAAAAAACAAGAAACAGCAAAATTAAGAACAGGTTATTATGGCATATGGGCAAAGTGTAGATTAATTCCAGTAAATGAAGCAATTGAGAAAATTAAAAATGGTGAAGAATTTATATTAAGATTTAAGTCACCAGGTAACCCAGAAAAGAAAATAAAGCATCGTGACCAAATAAAAGGAAATGTAGATTTTCCAGAAAATGACCAAGACATTGTAATAATAAAATCTGATGGATTACCAACTTACCATTTTGCACATGCAGTAGACGATCATTTAATGGGAACTACATGTGTAATCCGTGGGGATGAATGGTTATCTTCAGTGCCACTACATTTACAACTATTCCAAGCTTTAGGGTTTAAAGCACCAAAATATGCACATATTGCACCTATTATGAAAGAAGAAAATGGAGCAAAAAGAAAATTAAGCAAGAGAAAAGATCCAGAAGCTGCTGTAAGTTATTATGGGGAATTAGGAATCCCATCAGAAGCAGTAGACGAATACTTGTTAAATATAGCAAATTCTAATTTTGAACAATGGAGAAGACAAAATCCAGATGCAAAATTAGATGAATTTGATTTACAATTAAATAAAATGAGTGTAAGTGGAGCTTTATTTGATATAATAAAATTATTAGATATCTCAAAAAGAGTAATTTCTAAATACACTAAAGAACAAGTATATGAAAAAGCATTAGTTTGGGCTGAAAAATATGATAAAGAATTAAAACAATTATTAGAAGAAAACAAAGAATATGCATTAAAAGTATTTGGAATAGAAAGAGGAAATGTAAAACCAAGAAGAGATATAGCTAAATGGTCAGATGTAAAAGAAAATATTATATATATGTATGATAAAGAATTTTATAAAAGCAAACCTATATACGAATTTCAAAAAATATCAGATAAAGAAGAAATAAAAAATATTATAAATACATATATAACTAAATACTACAATAACTCAGACGATAAGCAAACATGGTTTGAAAAAATTAAAGATTTATCAGAAGATTTTGGATATGCAAGAGAAACTAAAGAATATAAAAATAATCCAGAAAAATATAAAGGACATGTAGGAGATGTAAGTACAGTAATTAGAATTTGTCTAACATCAAGAAGTAATACTCCAGACATGTATGAAATAATGAATGTGTTAGGAGAAAAATCTGTTAAAGATAGACTACAATATGCAACACAAAATATGTAAGGATAGATAATATGGAATATAATATAGGAGATATAGTAAGAACAAAAAAAGTACACCCATGTGGAAGCAAATTATGGGAAATTACAAGAATTGGAGTAGACTTTAAACTAAAGTGCATGGGATGTGGACATGTAATAATGGTTGAAAGGCAAAAAGCATTAAAAATGATTACTAAAAATGTTAGTAAAGAAGAAAATACTAATAAAGATTAAATAAATAAAAAACAAAAATGTGGTGTAAAAAATAATAATTACACCACATTAATTTTATACACTATATTGTATAAAAAATATAATTAGGTATATAATCTAATTATAAATTATATAAAGGAGTGATAATATGAATGAAAAAGTAAAAGTAGTACAGTATGGTACTGGTAAAATGTCAGTTTATACAATGCGTTATGTCGAAGAAAAAGGTGGACAAATAGTTGGAGCAATAGACATTAATCCTTCCGTTATTGGAAAAGATATAGGAGAAATTATGGGAGGACAAAATAGGGGAGTAAAGGTTACAGCTCTAGAGGACGCAGAAAAAATGTTAAAAGAAGTAAAACCAGATATTTGTATAGTTACAACTATGAGTTTATTTAAAGATGTAAAAGATGCATTAATGTTATGCGCAAGTTTAGGTATTAACGCAATTACTACTTGTGAGGAAGCATTCTTCCCAATGAATTCATATCCAGAAGCTACAAAACAAATAGATGAACTTGCTAAAAAGAATAATTGTACAATAACAGGAAGCGGATATCAAGATATATATTGGGGACAACTTGTAACATCAGTTGCAGGCTCAACACAAACAATTAAAAAAATAAAAGGAAGTTCAAGCTATAATGTAGAAGACTATGGAATAGCACTAGCAAAAGCACATGGTGCAGGTTTGAATTTAAAAGAATTTGAAGAACAAGTTGCATCAGCAGATAATATTTCAGAAGAAGAAAGACAAGACTTAATAAATAAAGGTGAATTTTTACCTTCATATATGTGGAATGTAAATGGATGGTTATGTGAAAAATTAGGACTAACAGTAGAAAGTCAGTCACAAAAATGTGTACCACAAACATATAAAGAAGATTTATACTCATCAACACTTGATATGACAGTAAAAGCAGGAGATGCAACAGGAATGAGTGCAGTAGTTACTACAAAAACAAAAGAAGGAATAATACTTGAAACAGAATGTATAGGCAAAGTATATTCTAAAGAAGATTATGACAAAAATGAGTGGACAATAGAAGGAGAGCCAAATACAACAATAGTAGTTTCAAGACCACAAACTGTAGAATTAACATGCGCATCAGTTGTAAATAGAATACCAGATGTAATAAATGCAAAACCAGGGTACATGCCAACAGAACAAATTGGTGAATTAAATTATAAAGTAAAACCACTAAATGAATATATAAATTAAAAAATAAGGGCGGTTATTTATTTAAAAATAACTGCCCTATTGACATTAAAATATTAAAAATAGTAGAATAACATATATAAATAACAAAAGAGGTAGAAAATGGAAACAAACTTATTTAATCAAGTAATAGATTTTATAAAGAAAAATTTAAAATGGATAGTTTTACTATTAAGTATAATTATATTTTGGTTAATATTAGAAGACATTTTTGAAAACGAAATAGGAAATTTTGATAATATGATATATAGTGTAATATCTCAATGTATATCACCTGTAACTACAAATATATTTAAAGTAATAACGAATTTAGGAGGAGCAATTACATTAATATTTCTAACATTATGCACACTAATATTTGCTAAAAATAAAAAGCATGCAATATATGTAAGTGTTAATTTAGTAGTAATAACACTATTAAATCAAATACTAAAATATGTTATTCAAAGACCAAGGCCAACAGAATTTAGAATTATAGATGAAACAGGATATAGCTTTCCATCTGGACATTCAATGGTCAGTATGGCTTTTTATGGATTAATAATTTATTTGATATATAAAAACATACAAAACAAATACTTGAAATGGATATTAATAATATTATTATCTAGTTTAATAATACTGATTGGAACTAGTAGAATTTATTTAGGAGTACATTACGCAAGTGATGTTATAGGAGGCTTTTGTTTCTCAATAGGATATCTAGTTATATTTACTAAAATTATAAAAAAATTTAGTAAAAATAGTTAGAAAATTATAATAAGTGATATAATATTAATAAATTAATATAGATTGGAGAGAGGAAAATGATAGAAAGAAGAAAAATTGTTTTAGTAGGTACAGGTTTTGTAGGAATGAGTATGGCATATTCACTTCTAAATCAG
The DNA here is from genome assembly GCA_944390975.1 of uncultured Clostridia bacterium. Taxonomy (GTDB): domain Bacteria; phylum Bacillota; class Clostridia; order TANB77; family CAG-508; genus RGIG8482. Next base: position 21,985 of record CALXRX010000005.1, read on the forward strand.
GGAGGTGTAAATGAGTTAGTTTTAATAGATATAATGAAAGATAAAGCAGAAGGTGAAGCAATGGACTTATCTCATGGAATGCCATTTGCACCAAGTAAAATGGATATAAAATCAGGAGACTACGATGAATGTAAAGATGCAAATATTGTAGTAATTACAGCAGGATTAAATCAAAAACCTAATCAGACAAGATTAGAACTAGCAGAAGCAAATGCAAAAATTATAAAAGATATAACTAAGCAAGTTGTAGAATCAGGATTTAAAGGAATTTTTGTAGTAGCAAGCAATCCAGTAGATTTAATGACATATGTAGTGTATAAAACATCAGGATTTCCAAGTAGTAAAGTTATTGGCTCAGGAACAGTATTAGATACAGCAAGGTTACGTTATTTAATAGGAGATTATCTAGATGTATCTAGCAAAAATGTCCATGCATATATTATGGGAGAACATGGGGATTCATCATTTGTACCTTGGTCACATTGTTATGTTGGATGCAAAAAATTAATAGATGTAATGAAAGAAAATAAAAAGCCTATGGAAGATTTAGACAAAATATATACTAATGTACAACAAGCAGCATATGAAATTATAAACAAGAAAAAAGCAACATATTATGGAATAGGAATTGCATTAACAAGACTAATAAAAGCTATTTTAGGAGATGAAAATTCAATTATGCCAGTTTCTACTTATTTAAGTGGACAATACGGCCATGAAGGAATGTTTATAGGAGTTCCAGCCATTATAAATAGAAAAGGAGTAAAAGAAATACTAGAATTAAAACTTGAAGATAAAGACCAAAAAGAATTTGATAATAGCTGTAATTTATTAAATAAAATGATAAAAGATAGTATTAATCCAATTATAGAAAAAGATTAAAAAAGAATGGTAGTTAAAAGCTACCATCTTTTTTTCAAAATATTTATATACGATTACCAGGTAATTAAATACTGATACTTGAACTTTAACAAAAATATAAATTTAAATAAATAATTGATTTTTATATAAAAGTTTTAGTATAATATAATTATTATTAAAATAAATGAGGAGAAAAAAATGAAGCCAGCAATAACATATGAACTATTACATGAATGTAAACAAAGTGGAGCAAGAAGAGGAATTATACATACACCACATGGAGATATTAATACTCCAGTTTTTATGCCTGTGGGTACACAAGCAACTGTAAAATCTATGACACCAGAAGAACTAAAAAACGAAGTAAAAGCACAAATAATATTATCAAATACATATCATTTATATTTAAGACCAGGAAACAAAATTGTAAAAGAAGCAGGAGGACTTCACAAATTCATGAATTGGGACAGACCAATTTTAACAGATAGTGGAGGGTTTCAAGTTTTTAGTTTAGGAGACTTAAGAAAAATTACAGAAGAAGGAGTTGAATTCAAATCACATTTAGATGGAAGCAAACATTTTTTATCTCCTGAAAGTGTAATGGAAATAGAAAACGATTTAGGAGCAGACATCATAATGGCATTTGATGAATGTTGCCCTTATCCTTCTACATATGAATATACAGAGCAATCAATGTTAAGAACTACTAGATGGGCTAAAAGATGTAAACAAGCACATAAAGACATTGAAAAGCAAGGATTATTTGGAATAATACAAGGAGGATTTTATAAAGACTTAAGAAAGAAAAGTGCAGAAGATTTAATAGATTTAGATTTTCAAGGATATGCTATTGGAGGTATTAGTGTAGGAGAGCCTAAAGAGGAGTTTATAGATATCTTAAGATATACAACTCCACTAATGCCTAAAAATAAACCAAGGTATTTAATGGGAGTTGGTACACCTGATTATCTAATTGAAGCAGCACTTGCTGGAATTGACATGTGTGATTGTGTATTACCAACAAGAATAGCAAGAAATGGAACAGCAATGACATGGAATGGAAAAGTAGTAGTAAGAAATGCTACATATGAAAGGGATTTTACTCCTCTAGATACAGAATGCGATTGTTATACATGTAAAAATTACACAAGAGCGTATATTAGACATTTAGTTAAGACTAATGAAATATTAGGAGTTAGGTTATTATCAATTCATAATCTAAGATTCTTGACTAGTTTAATGCAAAGAGTTAGAATAGAAATAGAAAACGATAATTTATTAACATTTAGTAAAGAATTTTACAAAAAATATGGATATACTAAAGAATAATAAAAGGGGGAAAAGTATGCAAAACTTTGGAAATTTAGAAAACTCAAAACAGGAAAAAAACAAAAAAATTTCAAGGATTATTATAGTTTTTATAATATTACTATTTATTGCAATTATAGCTGTAATGTGTGCAATAATTTTTCTACAAAATAATTCTCTTAGTGTGTATATAGATGGAGTAAGCGTTAATTTACCAACAGACACAATAATAATAGATGAAAACTCTGGAAAAATATATGTAGATATTAAAGAAATTGCAAGTTATTTAGGTTATGATTCTCACAATGGAGAATATAAACTATTTACAGAAGATACTAACAAATGTTGGGTAAATTGTGAAGACGAAACAGCATCATTTTACTTAAACTCTAATAGAATATCAAAAGTAGAGCCAGATGAAACAAAGGATTATGAAGATTATCTAATAACAGATCCAGTTGTAAATATAAATGGAAAACTATATACTACAAGTGAAGGTATAAAAATAGGATTTAATGTAATATTTAATTATAATGAAGAAACAAATAATATACAAATAAGCACACTACCATATTTAGTTGAAAGATATACTACTATATTTAAAGGTTATGGTTATAGCGGAGTAAGCAATAATTTCAATAATCAAAAAGCTATTTTATATAATATGTTCGTAGTAAAAAAAGATAATGGACTATATGGAGTAGTAGATGCAAATAATAAAGAAATTATAAGTTCTAGATATCAAAGCATGGAATTTAACGAAAACTTAAAAGAATTTTTTGTATCAAACACATCTAGAAAAGTTGGAATAGTTACACAAGCAGGTGATACAAAAATAAATCTTTTATATGATGAAATAGACATGTTAGATAAAAATAATGGGTTATATTTAGTAAAAAACAATAATAAGTATGGAGTATTAGGAAATGCAGGAAATATTGTAATCCACTTAGAATATGACAAAATTGGAGTAGATACTACTAAATTTCCAAATGATACCATAAAAAATAAATATTTATTATTCGATAATGCAATACCAGTATATCAAAATAAAAAATGGGGATTATTTGATAAAACAGGAAAAATGATATTACCATTAGAATATGATGAAATAGGGTATGTAGCAGGAAGTTCAAATAGAAATGTTAATAACTTACTTATTATACCAACATGTAAATCAATAGTATTAGGAAAAACATATGATAAACAAACAAAATACGGAATTTATAATTATTTAGGAGAGCAACTTGTACCATGTCAATTAGATAGTGCTTATTCAATAACAAATGCAGGGGTAGACACATACTATATGGAATACCAAGGACAACTATTAGATATTGAAAGCTATATACAAAGAGTATATGGATCAAGTAGTGTAGTAGAAACAACAGACACATAAAAAAGGCAGAGGATACTCTGCTTTTTTTTACAAATAAGTATATAGAATAAAACTTAAAACTTCTCCAATTGTTCTAAAAAATAATTCACTATAATATATTTTAATAGATTAATAATATTTATAATGAAGAAATTTAAACCAGATAAAAGAGAGGAGAAATTTTTATATGAAAAATATAGCCGAAACATCAGGAATAGATAACAAAAACAATATTCTTAATATATTTAAAGGAATTGTAATTTCATTTATTCTCACATTAATTCTATTATTCATATTTTCAGTAATTTTAACATATACAAATGTACCTGAAAACACAATAGGGCCAGTGATAATAATAATAACAATAGTAAGTATATTAATAGGAAGCAGTATAAGTACAATAAAAATAAGAAAAAATGGGATAATAAATGGGGGAATTATTGGAATTATATATATACTAATAATTTATTTGTTTTCTAGTATGTTCGAGACAGGATTTAATGTTAACATATATTCTATAATAATGATAGCACTTTCTATAATAGCTGGAATGGCTGGAGGAATAGTAGGAGTAAATATAAAAAAATAATTGACAAAAAAAAATATGTAGTATAAAATGAACAATAGTTGAAAAACAAAAAATAGCATAAAGGAGAATGAAAAATGGAAAAAATACGTAGATTTGAAATAGCAAAAGGTTATGAAGATAAACAAATTAATTTACCAGTTAGAAAAACAAAATATTCAGCAGGATATGATGTAGAAGCTGCAGAAGATTGCACAATTAAAAGCTTCAAAAAAGGAGATAAACCAACACTTGTAAAAACAGGAATAAAAGCATATATGCCAGAAGATGAAGTATTAATACTTGCAAACCGTAGTTCTAACCCAGGAAAAAAAGGTTTAATACTTGCAAATAGTATAGGAGTAATTGATAGTGACTATTATGGAAATGAAGATAATGATGGGCATATAATGTTTGCATTTTATAATATAAAAGAAGAAGATATCGAAATAAAAAAAGGAGATGTAATAGGTCAAGCAATATTCCAAAAATATTTAATAACAGATGATGATGCAGCAACAGGAGAAAGAATAGGTGGATTTGGCTCAACTAGTAAATAAAAAATATTAGATAAGACAACACTTAGAGATTAAAGTGAAGGCGGAAGAATAGTATTTTTCCGTAAGAAAAAATTACCAAAAGTTTTTGACTTTTGGTAATTTTTATGATATAATAATTATGGTTAAAAAAGAAAAAAGCGGTCATAAATTGCGTAATTAATTTAGCTTAAAGTATCGCATTTTTTTATTAATAGATATTAGTTTTCAGAAAGGAGTGGCACTTATATGTTTAATGTAGGAGACCATATAGTATACCCTATGCATGGGGCAGGAGTAATAGATGCAATTGAGGAAAAAGATATTTTAGGAGAAAAGCAAGCTTATTACATACTAAAAATGCCTGGGGAGGTAAAAGTAATGGTGCCAACCAACAAAGCTGAAGAAATTGGTGTAAGAGAAGTTGTTGATAAAGCATCTGCAGATAAAGTTTTTGCCATATTAGAAGAAGATAAAACAGAAATGTCAATGAACTGGAATAAAAGATATCGCGACAATATGGATAAAATGAAAAGTGGAAATATTTATGAAATTGCTGACGTTGTAAGAAACTTATCATTTAAACAAAAAGAAAAAGGTTTATCAACAGGAGAAAAGAAAATGTTATCAAATGCCAAACAAATTTTAGTTAGTGAATTAGTACTTGCAGAAAATGCTTCAGAAGATGAAGTAGAAGGGTTAATCGAAAACAAAATAAATGCATCATTTAAAGAATTTGAATTAGATAACATAGAGCCAGTAAAAAATGTTGTAAACAAATTTATACCATATGAAGATACAGGGGACAATCAAAATATGTAATATTAAAGACAAAAGAGAATATATAAACTATATTCTCTTTTAAATTGAAAACAATAAATAATATAAATATTGCTATAAATTTATATAACAAATTTCAAATATTTTTAATTTTATGTGAAGTAAGAAGGATTTAGAGAATTTATGTCGAATAGAATAGTATAATAAGGAAAGGTAATAAGGATGGTACGATATAGTGATGAACTAATTGATGAAATTAGAAATAGTAACGATATAGTTGATGTGATATCACAATACGTAGTATTAAAAAGAAGTGGTAGAAATTTTTTTGGATTATGTCCATTTCATAAAGAAAAATCCCCTTCTTTTTCTGTGTCACCAGACAAGCAAATATTTCATTGTTTTGGATGTGGTGTTGGAGGAAATGTAATTCATTTTGTAAGTAAAATTGAAAATTTAGATTTTAGAGCAACTTTAGAATTACTTGCAGAAAGAAGCGGAATAAATTTACCAATATTAGAAAATGGACAAGATAGCGATAAATTACGACTTAAAGAAAAAGTTTACCAAATTAATAAATATACAGCAAACTATTTTCATGAAAATCTTTATAAACCAAATGCCAAACAAGCTCAAGAATACGTAAAAAAAAGAAAGCTTGATAATAATACATTAAAAACATTTAGTATTGGATTCTCCACAAATTTTGATGAATTATATAAAGCATTAAAAACGCAAGGTTTTAGTGATGAAGAAATATTAGCATCAAGTTTAGTAAGCAAATCACAAAAAGGACAATTTTATGATAAATTTAAATCAAGATTAATGTTTCCAATAAAAGATATTCAAGATAGAGTAATTGCATTTGGAGGAAGAGTTTTAGATGATAGTAAACCTAAATACATAAATTCTCCAGAAAATATAGTATATAGTAAAGGAAGAAATCTATTTGGCTTAAATGTAGCGAAAAAAAGCGGAAATAATAAAATAATTATTGTTGAAGGTTATATGGATGCTATATCACTATATCAAAGAGGAATTACAAATGTTGTAGCATCTTTAGGAACAGCCCTTACAGAAGCACAAGGAAGATTACTTAGAAAATATGCTTCTCAAGTTATTATAGGATATGATTCAGATGGTGCAGGACAAGCAGCCACAATGAGAGGTATGGAAATATTACAAAACCTAGGTTGTGACATACGAATTTTACAATTAGATGGTGATGCAAAAGATCCAGATGAATATATTATAAAATATGGTAGTGGAAGATTTGAAAAATGTGTAGAAAATGCAATTTCACTTGTTGAGTTTAAAGTAAAAACATTAAAAAACACATTAAAAATTCAAACAGCTAGTGATAAAATAAAGTTTTTAAATGAAATTGTGAAAATACTATCAAAAGTAGATAATAATATAGAAAGAGAAATCTACATAGATAAAATTTCAAAAGAATATAATATTTCAAAAGAAGCGATTTATGCAGAATCAAATAAAATGTCTAATTCAAATAATCAAGGAATAAAAATTTTACAAAAACCAATAGGAATAAGAAACCAATCTAAGATAAAAAGTAATAATGAAGAAGTAAGTGAAGCCTTAGTAAAAAGGGAAAATATGATTATATCACTTTTAATTAACCCAGAAATTAATGCATATGAGCAAATTAGTAAAAAAATAAAACCAGAAGATTTTAAACAAGAACAAAACAAAAAAATTGCAACCAAATTGTATGAACACTTTGAAAAAGGAAATAGTAATAACATACTAGATTTGTTCCAAGAGGAAGAATTAATTAATCATATAACAAGTATAATGGCAGACGACTTTGAAATATCAGATAATAAGAAAGCAATAGAGGACTTACTAAATTTATATGAAAGAGAGAAACTAATTGATGAAAAAAGCAGAATTATAAAAAAATTAGAAGACACAAGTTTAGATGCTGAAGAAAGTAGAAATCTTGAAAAAGAATTACAAAAAATAATTATACAAATTGCAAAAATAAAATAGGAGGTATAAAGGTGATAGAAGAAGAAAAAAAAGAAACTAAAAAATTAAAAAAAGATAATGCTGTAGAAGAAAACAAAAAAGTGGACAACAAGGATAATGATAAGTCAGAAAATAAAGAAAAAACACAAGACAATATTTCAGAAGATGAAAAAGTAAGAAATATTATAGAAAAAGCAAAAAAACAGGGACAAATAACATATGGTGAAATAGCAACAGAATTAGATACTGCAAATCCAGACCAAATAGAAAAAGTATTTGATGCATTTGAAGAATTAAATATGGATGTTTTAAAAGACGACTTAGATGACCAAGAGCCAGATTTAGAAGACTTAGAAGAAGTAGAAGATATTAAAGTAGAAGATATTAATTTAGCAAATTTTGATGGAATTAGTACAGATGATCCAGTTAGAATGTATTTAAGAGAAATTGGTCGTATACCACTTCTTAGTTATGATGAAGAATTAGAAATAGCAAAAAAAGTATTAGATGGAGATGAAGAAGCAAAACAAAAACTTGCAGAATCCAATTTAAGACTTGTTGTTAGTATAGCAAAAAAATATGTTGGAAGAGGTATGCTTTTCTTAGATTTAATACAAGAAGGAAATATGGGATTAATAAAAGCAGTTGATAAATTCGATTATAAAAAAGGTTTTAAATTTAGTACTTATGCAACATGGTGGATACGTCAGGCAATTACAAGAGCAATTGCTGACCAAGCAAGAACAATAAGAATACCAGTTCATATGGTAGAAACAATTAATAAACTAATTCGTACATCTAGGCATTTACTACAAAAATTAGGTAGAGAGCCATCACCAGAAGAAATTGCAGAAGAATTAGAAATGCCAGTTGAAAAAGTAATGGAAATACAAAAAATTGCACAAGACCCAGTATCACTTGAAACACCAATTGGCGAAGAAGATGACAGCCATTTAGGAGATTTTATACAAGATGATGATTCACCAGCACCACATGATTCAGCAGCATATACTTTATTAAAAGAGCAGTTAGAAGATGTAATGAATACATTAACTCCTAGAGAAGCAAAAGTATTAAAATTAAGATTTGGACTAGAAGATGGAAAAGCAAGAACATTAGAAGAAGTAGGAAGAGAATTTGAAGTAACAAGAGAAAGAATAAGACAAATTGAAGCAAAAGCACTAAGAAAACTTAGACATCCAAGTAGAAGCAAAAAATTAAGAGACTATATGAATTAGAATACAAAAATTATAACAAAACATAGCAGACAAAACAGTCTGCTTATTTTTTTCTGGTGAGACAAGGTTAGGCATCTTTTCGTGTTAACGTTTAGTCTATTTTACTTTTTAATATTGATAGGTGATTGTATATAAATATTTTGAACAGTCGCCATTCCCCACTTATGGCTCCACATCGTTCTTCAATATTTATATACAATTACCTATCAATTAAGTAGTTATAAAAAATAAGATTAAAATATATATTTTTAATGTAATTTACGATATAATGTATTTAGTTAAAATAGGAGAGTGAAAAAAATGAAATTGGGTATAGCTTTTTCAGGAGGAGGAGTAAAAGGAGCAGCACATATAGGCGTATTAAAAGCATTAAATGAAAATAATATAAAAATAGATGCAGTTGCAGGAACAAGTGCAGGTAGTATAGTTGCAGCTTTATATGCAATGGGATATACACCAGAAGAGATGATAAAACTATTTAGATATTTTGCAAAAGGAATGTTAAAAGCAAACCCAGGAGAAGTAGTAACAAATGTAAAAAATGGTAAAGGATTAAGGTTAGATGGAGCATTATCAAGTATTAATGTAGAATTGGCTGTAAAAGAAGCTGCTAAATATAAAAATATTGAAAACATAAATGAATTAATAATGCCAATAGCAATTCCAACAGTAGATATAAATACAAGTAAAAAATATGTTTTTACTAATTATAACCAAGAAGAAGACTATTATATAAAAGATATAGAAATTGCAAAAGCTGTTAGAGCAAGTTGTAGTTATCCAGGAGTATTTGCACCATTTGACTATAAAGAATACCGTTTTGTAGATGGAGGAGTATTAGACAATATACCTGCAGATGAAGTGAAAAAATTAGATGTTGATAAAATTTTAAGTGTAAAATTTATTTTAAATAAAAATTTAAAACCAAAAGGAGTATATAATATTGCTATGAAATCTATAGATACTATATTTGAAGGTTTAGCAAGTGAGTGTATTAATATAAGTGATATAGTTTTTGATATAGATGTAAGTAAATCAAGTGTGTTTAATATAAAGAAAATAGATTATTGTTATGAAGAAGGATATAAATATGCAATTAGTCAAATAAGTAGATTAAGAAAAGTATTACAATAATTTGAACGTAAATTATATAAACTTTATTAATATTGAAGCAAAAATTAGGTTGAAGCTTAAAATAATATATTATATAATTAAAATACAATACCTAAAGAAAAGGATTAAATTTTATGTTAAATGTTAAGAATGTAAATATAAATAAGAAAAATGGTATTACTCTTATTAGTTTAGTTATAACAATTATTATATTAATTATATTAGCAGGTGTATCTATATATTTAATATTAGGAGAAAATGGAATTATAACTAAAGCAAGTTATGCTAAATTCGTCACAGAGGTAATGAGTATACATGAGCAAGTTGAATTAAGCAAATTGGATAAAGATTCTATAAACTATGGAACAATAAATGATGTATTAAAAATAAGTAGTGATTATAATGATATTTTATATGTAGATTATGGCGAACTAGTGTATATACCAGAAAAAGTTACTAATACAGAAAAAGAATGGTTGGAACAAATTGGAATTAAACCAATAAGTGACTATTTTACAGTAGATTTCGAAACATTAGGAGGAACACAAATACCATCACAAAAAGTAAAAGCAGGAAAAAAGGTTGTAAAACCTGATAATCCTTACAAAGAAGGATATGAATTTGATGGTTGGTACTATACAAAAGAAGTTGGAAGCGGAGATAATTTAAGTTATCAAGAAGTTAAATTTGATTTTGATACAGAAATTTTATCTAATTATTCTCTATATGCTAAATATGCTGAAGAGGCTGTAATTATTAACAGAAACAATAATACAGCATTTTGGAAAGAGGAATATAGAACAAAAATATCAAAAATATATTTTAAGAAAGAAGAAAACATAAACGTTCCAGAAAATGCAATAGAACAATGGAATGTTAATCAAAGTGGAACTAGTGAAATTATAGCATATATTGTAGATGATGGTAATAGCGGATTTGAACTAAATGTAATTTCAAAGTATGAAATAATTGCACCTGCATATTTGGCTAGATTTTTTAATGACTTTACTAATTTAGAAAGTATAGATTTGTCAAATTTTAATACTAGTAGAGTTGTTAATATGTTTTATTTATTTGCAGATAGTAGTAATTTAAAAAATGTAAATGTAGAGTTATTAAAAACTAATAATACTAAAAACATGAATAGCATGTTTTTGAATTGTAGTGGATTGCATGAAATAAACTTAAGTAATTTTGATACTAGCAAAGTTGAATATATGAATAGCATGTTCCAAGGATGCACTGGATTAGAAAAATTACAACTATCATCTTTTAATACAGGTAATGTTATAAATATGATTGGTATGATTAGAGAGTGTAGTAATATACAAACACTAGATTTAAGCAACTTTAATACAGATAATGTAACTGATATGCAGTTTATGTTTTATGGAAATACTAATTTAAAAAATATTAATCTGACTAGCTTTAATACAAGCAATGTAACAAATATGAGATCAATGTTTAATTCATGTAGTAATTTAGAAAAAATTGACTTAACAAATTTTGTTACAAGTAATGTAACTAATATGCAAGATATGTTTAGTAAATCTGGACTAAAAGAATTAGACATAAGTAATTTTAATACTGAAAAAGTAACTTCAATGTTTAGGATGTTTGAAAGCTGTGAATATTTAGAAAGAATAAATTTCTCTAATTGTAATAATAGCAATTTAGTAACAATAGAAAAAATGTTTTATAATTGCTTTAATTTAAAAGAAGTAATATTACAAAACTTTACTACAAATATGGTAAATAGCATGACAAATATGTTTAGTGGGTGTTCATCTATACAACAATTAGATTTAACCAGTTTTGATACTTCTAATGTAACTACTATGGTTTCAATGTTTTATAATTGTGAAAATATGCAAAAAATATTAGTAGGAGAAAAATGGAATATAGAAAATGTAACATCAAAAGCTAATATGTTTTTGAATTGTGGTGTAAAAGATGTTAGTTATGAGTAATAAAGAAAAATAAAAAGATAGGCAAAACTTAAACAAAATCTACATGCAATTTAGTTTGATTGTAGGATATAAACAAAATAAAAATTCACTCTCTTTAAATGGTTAGCATAAAATATATAACATAAGGAGAGTGAATTTTTTATGAGTACATATATAATAACAGGAGGAAAAAAATTAGAAGGAGAAGTATCAGTGTCAGGCTCAAAAAATGCATCATTACCAATACTAGCGGCTACAATTTTAAATAAAGGAATTACAAGATTATACAATGTTCCTAATATACATGATACAAAAGTGATGTTAGAAATATTAAAATATTTAGGGTGCAAAATAAAAAGAAGTAAAGAAAAAGTAGTAATAGATGCAAGAAATATACAAAGATACGAGATACCAGAAAATTTAATGAGAAAAATGCGTTCATCAGTAATACTTGCAGGTGCATTATTAGGAAGGTTTAAACAAGCAACCTTCTCATGTCCAGGAGGATGTGATATTGGAGCAAGGCCAATAGATTTACATTTAAAAGCTTTTGAAAATTTAGGTATAAATATTAGCGAAAACACTGGATATATTAGATGTAAATGTGATATAATAAGGCCTGGAAAAATACACTTTGATTTTCCTAGTGTAGGTGCAACAGAAAATGCAATTTTAGCAGCAACATTAGCAGAGGGAACAACAGTTATATCAAATGCTGCAATGGAGCCAGAAATAATAGATTTGCAAAATTTTTTAAATAAATTAGGAGCAAAAATTACAGGAGCAGGAACTAGTCAAATTATTATTAAAGGTGTATCTAATTTAAAAGATATGGGTTATAAAGTAATGCCAGATAGAATAGAAGCAGGAACGTTATTATGTGCAGGGGCTATTACTAGTGGTAATGTGTTAGTAAAAAATGTAATACCACAGCATTTAACACCAGTATTAGAAAAATTAGAAGAATGTGGATGTAATTTAAAAATAGGAAAAGAAGAAATCTTATTACAAGCACCAAAAAAATTACAAGCAGTAAATATAAAAACAATGCCTTATCCTGGATTTCCAACAGATATGCAAGCAATATTTTCAACTACACTTACTATAGCAAAAGGAAACTCAGTTGTAGTAGAAAACATATTTGAAAATAGATACAAATATGTGGCAGAATTACAAAGAATGGGAGCAAAAGTTACACTAGAAGGAAGAACAGCCGTAATTCATGGAGTAAGAAAATTAAATGGTGTAAATGTAGAAGCAACAGATTTAAGAGGTGGAGCAGCATTAGTTTTAGCTGGACTTGTAGCAAAAGGAAAAACAAGAGTAAATAATATAGAATATATATTAAGAGGTTATGAAAATTTAGACAAAAAGCTAAGCAAATTAGGAGCGAAGATTACGAAAGAAGTGTGATAATAGTGGCAAAAAAACAGAAAAACACTGAATTAAACTTTCTTTATTTAGATGATGAAAAACAAGAAAACAAGAAACCTAAAAAAACAAAATCAAGAGCTAAACCTAAAAAAAATAATAGGGCAGGCAATATTAAGTCTGCCCAAGAAGATACAGAAAAATTTAACTTTGATAATGAAATTGTAATAGGTGTTACGAAAATACCAAAAGAAAAAGAGAGTAATAAAAACAAAATACAAACGAAAAGCGTGAATAAAAACAAGAAAAAAAGTAATGCAGTAAACAATAAAAAACAACAAACAAAAAGCAAAAAAAATACAAAAATAAAAAATAAAAAAAGCAGAAAAAACATAATCATAAAAGGACTTATAAAATGGACTATTTTACTAAGTGCGTTAATTGCATCATTCATATTTTTTATAATGTCACCATTATTTAATATAGCTGAAATAAATGTTATAAATAATGAAAAAATAAGTAATGATACAATTATTAGTTTATCTGGGGTAAAAATAGGTGAAAATATTTATAAGACAAGTTCTTCAACAATTACAAAAAATATCAAACAAAATGCATATATTGAAACTGTAGAAATACAAAGAAAAATACCTAACAAATTAAACATTACAGTAAAAGAAAGAAAAGCTACATATATGTTAGAATATGCAAATAGTTATGCATATATAAATAATCAAGGATACATTCTAGAAATTTCACAAGAAAAATTAAGTTTACCAATAATAGTAGGATATACAACAAATCAAGACAATATAAAAGCCGGTAATAGATTAGAAAATGACGATTTGGAACGATTAGAAATGGTATTAAAAATAATGGATGTTGCAAATGGAAATGAAATTGGAAATTTAATTGATAGGATTAACATACAAGATAAACAAAATTATACACTTATTTCAGAACAAGAGAAAAAAACTATATATTTAGGAAATGCATCAGATTTAAGTAATAAAATTTTACATGCAAAAGCAATACTAATAGAAGAAAAAGGTGTAGAAGGGGAAATTTTTGTTAATATGGATTTAAGTAAACAAAATGCTTTTTTCAGGCAAAAAATATAAGGCAAAAAATATAAGGAAGGAGAAGGTAAATGAAGAAAAAACAAATAGCTATTACAATTGGGATAATGTGTTTTATATTAACCTTAGGGATAGTACTTCAAATAAACACTATAAAAGATGCAGTAAAAACCGTTGGGCAAAAAACTAGTGATAATGGATTAAGAGATGAAGTATTAAAGTGGAAGGAAAAGTATGATAATACATATGAGCAACTAGAAAAAGCAGAAAAAGAACTTGAAAAAGAAAGACAAGCAAGTACATCTACAGATGAAAGTTCTTTAGAGAAACAAGAAAGATTAAAAGAATTAAATACATATTTAGGTTTAACAGATGTAACAGGACCAGGAATAATAATCACTGTACAAGATAATACATCTTCAAAATTTGTTTCAGCAAAAGATTTAGTTCATGACGGAGATTTAAGAGCATTAGTAAATGAAATAAAAAATGTAGGGGCAGAAGCAATAAGTATAAATAATCAAAGAATAGTACAATCTACAACAATTAGTTGTGCAGGAGCAATAGTACAAATTAATGATGAATCTATTGGAAGTCCTTTTATAATTAAAGTAATTGGAGACCAAACAAACTTATACTATAATTTAACAAGACCAGGATCATATATAAATCGTTTAGAAGAAGATGGAATTATTGTAGATGTAAAAAAGAGCGATGATATCACAATAGAAAAATATAATGGAGTATTAACAAATAAATATATAGAGAATGTAGGGTAGGTGATGTAAATGAAAAAGGGCAAAAAGATTATGATTGTTACAATAGGACTAATTTGTTTTGTTTTATCATATGTAATGTTTATACAATTTAAAACAGTAGAAGAAACAAATATCACAGAAATAGAAAGTATGACAACAGCTGAATTAAGAGAAAAATCTGTTGCATGGAGAGAAAGATATGAACAAACAAGTGAAAAACTAGAAGAAACAAATGCAAAACTAGCAGAATATAAGCAAAAAAAAGAATTAAATCAAGAAGCATCAGAATTATTAGAACAAGAACTTTTACAAGCAAGAATTCTTGCTGGAGAAACAGATGTAAAAGGTGATGGAATAATAGTAACAATAACAGACCATGAAGATACTGAAAAAATTGTTTCATATGATTTAATAGGACTTGTAAATGAACTAAAGTTAGCTGGAGCAGAAGCAATAAGCATAAATGACCAAAGAATTGTAAACATGAGCGATATAGTAGACATTTATATAAATGATGGCTCACAATTTATTTTTGTAAATAAAGAAGAAAGATTAGTTTCACCATATGTAATAAAAGCTATTGGTGATCAAAAATATTTAGAAAGTGCGTTAACAACAAAAACAGTAGGATTTATTGACCAATATTCAGAAAATGCAACCCTAGAAGTTAAAGATAATATAACAATACCAAAATATTCAAAAGAAATTAAAATAAAATATGCAAATATAAAGGAGGAAGAATAAAATGATTTTTATAGCAATACTAATTGGATGTGTTGTAGGTATAATTGCTGGAATGTATGCACCAATAATTCCATATAGTCTTTCAGGATATTTAGCAATTTCCATTGTTGCAGCATTAGATTCAGTATTTGGAGGAATAACATCTGTACTTAAAGGAAATTTTGATTTAAAAATATTTGTATCTGGATTCTTTGGAAATGCAATTCTTTCAATTTTACTTACATATTTAGGAGAAAAATTAAATGTAGATATATATCTTGCTGCAATTGTAGTATTTGTTGGTAGAATGTTTACAAATCTTGCAATTATACGAAGATATTATATAGATAAGTGGACAAATAAAAAACAAAAAATTGAAGAAGAAAATAAATAAAAAATAAGGGGTAAAATCTTAAGATTTTATCTTTTTAAATTAAAAAAACGACAAATACTTACGCACATAAGACATACAAAATATTATTACAAAACAACAACAATAATATTACAAAAATATTACAAAAACTATTGACTTTTTTATCAAAATATAATATTCTTACCTAAGGAAAAAACAATACATTAAAAATGGAGGAATAAACTTTGGCAATAGGTGATATAATCGTTGGAATTGATATTGGAACATCTAAAGTATCAGCTGTTGTAGGAGAAGTTAATAATTTTAATCAAATTGAAATTATATGTTCTACAAGCAATAAATGTGAAGGTATCAAAAAAGGAAAAATAATTAACGAAGATGAAGTTGCAAGAGCTATAGCTAAAACAATTGAAAATGCTGAAGATGAAGCAAACTTAAAAATAAATTCAGCATATGTAACTATTCCAGGTAAATATGCAACAATCGTACAAAATAGTATCACAAAAGAATTAAAAGATAAATATTCAGGAATTTCAGTTAGAGATGTAGGACAAGCAATTATGCAAGTAAGAGATATAGAAATTCCAGAAAATAAAGCAATTATAGATATTGTTCCAAATGAATTCATACTTAAAGATGGAAAAACAACACAAGATCCAGTAGGAAGTTTAAGTTCTGAATTTACATTAAATGCACAAATAGTTCTAGCAGATAAAGATTATATAAGACAACTTTCAGGAATATTTAAAAAAGCAGGTATAGAAATAGATGGTATGGTTCCAAATACCCTAGCAGAAAGAAATTTAATACTAGATGTAAATGAATTACATGATAATGTTATGCTATTAGACATTGGAGCAGGAAATACAGATATTGGAGTATTTGAAGGCGAATCATTTATTTATACAAATACCATTCCATTAGGAGGAAACAACATAACAAATGACATTGCTGTAGTATTAGAAATATCTGAAGAAGAAGCTGACAAATTAAAAAGACAATATGGGCTAGCACTAAAATCTTTTATAGATAATGATAATGATATAATTCTAAATACATATAAAGGTGATGGCAATAAAAATAAAGTTATTAAAAGTTCAGAATTAATTGAAATTATTGAAGCAAGAGTTGAAGAAATATTTTCACTAGTAAATAAAGATATAACTAACCAAGGACTTAAACCTAGAATAAACAATGTTATATTAACTGGACAAGGAATTACAAATATAAATAAAAGTGATGTTGCAGGAAAAATAATTTTAAATATACCAGTTAAAATATCAACAGGAAGATTAATTAGTACAATAAAGCCAACATATCGCTCTGCTTATTCATTAGTAAGATATATTGCAGCAAGACCTTTTGCAAAAACAGTATCAAGTAGTATTGATACAAAATCAGATACAAATATATTTATAAAAATAATGGAAAGAATTAAAGAATTCTTTTATACATAATAGAAGGTTTAAATTAAAAATATAATTAATAAATTGGGAGGAATAGAAAAATGGTAGACTATGAAGAAAACAATGATAGAATGATGGATGGAACTGCTACAATAAAAGTTATAGGTGTTGGAGGAGCAGGAAATAATGCAGTAAATAGAATGGTTGAATCTGGAATAAGAGGTGTAGAATTTATATCTGTAAACACAGATAGACAAGCACTTCAAGAATCAAAAGCAGGAGCAAAAATACAAATAGGAGAAAAAATAACAAGAGGATTAGGAGCAGGTGCTAATCCAGATATAGGAGCTCAATCAGCAGAAGAAAGCAAATCAGAAATAGCAGAAGTACTTCGTGGAGCAGACATGGTATTTGTAACAGCAGGTATGGGTGGTGGAACAGGAACTGGTGCCGCACCAATAGTTGCAGCTACTGCAAAAGAAATGGGAATATTAACAATAGGAGTTGTAACAAAACCATTTACATTTGAAGGTAAAAAAAGACTTTCACAAGCAGAACGTGGAATAGAAAGCTTAAAAGGAAAAGTAGATACACTAGTAGTTATACCAAATGATAAATTATTACAAATTATAGATAGAAAAACATCTATAGTAGATGCATTTAAAATGGCAGATGATGTTTTAAGACAAGGTGTACAAGGTATATCAGATTTAATAGCTGTACCAGGTCTTGTAAACTTAGACTTTGCAGATGTTAAAACAATTATGCTAAATACAGGAATGGCTCATATGGGTATAGGAAGAGCATCAGGAGAAAATAGAGCAGAAGATGCAGCAAAACAAGCTATACAAAGTCCATTACTTGAAACATCAATTGAAGGAGCAAGAGGAGTTATAATTAATATAACAGGTGGAAGTGAACTTGGCTTACATGAAGTAAATACAGCAGCAGAATTAGTACAACGCAGCGTAGATCCAGAAGCAAATATTATATTTGGTGCAGTTATAGATGAAAACATGGGAGACGAAATTTCAATTACAGTAATTGCAACAGGATTTGAAAATGATACTCCAATATCTACAATAGGAGTTGCTGAAAAAGTTACAAAAGCTTGGGATAAGAAAATTAATTCTATACCAGTTTCAACAGAAAGCAATTCAAATTCTACAGACTTAGATATACCATCTTTCTTAAGAAATAAAAAAGGATTAAATAAATAAAGAATATATATTAATTTACATCGAAAATATATAAAGAGAAAAAAGAGAACAAAAATAAGAACAAAAAATTTCTTATAATGTTCTTCTTTTTTTATTTGTATATAGTAAAACTAGACAAAAAATTAATTCGATATTTCAATTCCAAATTCTAAATAACTATAAATTAATTCTAGATTAATAAATCCCACGAACAGTCGCCATTGGTCCCCACTTATGGCTCCTCATCGTTCTTCAATATTTATATACTATTATCTATCTATTTAAAAAAAGTATAATAGACTGAACTGTAACTGAACATTAACAAAAAATTGAAAAAATATTTTTAAACTATTGTTATAAAAACATTTATGGTATAAAATAATAAAAAAAGTTGGAGGTAAAAAATGCTAAAACAAGAAAAGGGTTCAATAACATTGTTTGTTTTAATTGCTATGCTATTTTTTACAATATTCTTAATTGGAATGTATATATTAAGTACAAATAGTGAAAGTATCCAAATAGAAGAAATGGCAAAAATAAAAGAGATATATGAAGAAGGAGCTAATAATGTAGATGATGTATATGCTACAGTAGAGAATAAAGAAATAAAAGAAATAGCACTAGATGGAAGTTGGAGTAGTGCAAATAAAGTAAACAAGCCAAATTTAGAAAATACAGGATTACAACCAATAGTAATAAATAGTAATGGAACAACATCTACACCAGATACAACAAAAGAAAACTGGTACAGTTATGATGGAGTAGAAAATAAATGGGCAAATGCACAAACAGCAGATGGAAGCATGTGGGTATGGATACCAAGATACGCATACAAAATAACATATAATGATGCAAGTGATAAATCACAAGGAGGAACAATAGATGTAGTATTCTTGCAAGGAACAAGTAACTTAGATAAAAATGGAAAAGATGTAACTCAAGAAAATTATGTAGATGAAAAAGGGAACACAGGAGCATATATAGTACATCCAGCATTCGAAGATGGAAGTAGCAATGGATACCCAAATGGAGAATGGAATAAAAAGATAGAAGGAATATGGGTAGCAAAATTTGAAGCAGGATATCAAGATGCAGATAAAGCAGTAAACTCAAATGTAGGATATAGTGTAACAGATGGTTATGATGGAACTACAGCAGGAGATATAAAAAATAATTACTATGAAGAAATACAACAAGGAACAAAAATAAAATTTCCAACATTTATAGCAAACAAACCAAGTATAAATTATATTGGGGTAAATGACAGCTATGATTTATGTAAGGATTTAACAAGTACAAATGCCCCATACAAATTAAATGGAAATAAAGTAGATAGTCATTTAACAAAAAATAGTGAATGGGGAGCAGTAGCATATTTAACACACAGTAAATATGGAAGAAACGGACAAGAAGTAACAATAAATAATGTATCTGTAAATGGAGAAAATACAGTATATGCAGTAACAGGGTATGCAGGAGAAAGTGTTAGTGCAAATCCAGTAACAACGAATTTGACAGCTATAAAAAATAACGAAGTAGCAGGAAGTTGGACAACTGAACAAGGACAAAAAGCAAGTAGTACAGGAAACATATATGGAATATATGACTTAAGTGGAGGACTATGGGAATGGACAGCAGGATATATAGCGCCAGAAACAGGAAACTATCAAACATATGGAGGAAGCTTAAAAGGAGAAAGTAATCAGTATAAAAGTAAATATGCAGGTGTATCTGACAAAGATTTAGACAATTACAATGAAACAGCAAATGCTAGTAGAGTTGGAGAAGCTATATGGGAAACTTCAGCAAGTGGAACATATCCAGGGAAAAGTGCATGGAATAGCGATTACTCATATTTTGTTTCTCTTTCAGGAGTATTTACTGAACGTGGAGGTGGATGGGGTAGTACAACTATTGCCGGTGTTTTTGCATTCACTCGCAATGAGGGTTTTGGTAATTATAATGTCGGTTTCCGTCCAGTGTTAATAGTTGAGTAGCACTTCAAAAATATATAGATTATATTAAAACTAGTAAAAAAGTCTCAGATTAAAATCAGACTTTTTGTACTAGTTTTTTCTATGGAAAAAATAAATAAAAAGCTTGACAAAGTAATATAAGTAAATATAAAATTGTATCATAAAACGGGAAAAAGAGTTTAACAGAATTTAAACTTAAATTTATCAAAAAACTTGTTCAAGCTAATTTACAAAGATATTCTAAAATAATTTTATGGCACCCTTCCATTTAAAATGAACACTTTCCATAAAATTATTTAAGAATATCTAAAGCAAATTACTTTCAATGCGTTTTTTTCAAATTTGAAGTTTTAAATTCTGTTAAATAAAATTTCTAGTAGGCAAGCAAATGAAGCTAAAATGTATAAAAAAAAGTTAAAAGTAAAAAATAAAATCACAAAAGAGAATGAGGAGGAAAGGTCAAGTGATAAGGAAAAAGGAGAAAAGCAGTAAAAATAATTTAAAATCAAAAAACGAGATAGGAATCACATTAATAGCTTTAATAATAACAATAATCATCTTGTTAATACTTGCAGGAGTGACAATAAACTTAACATTAGGAGAAAATGGGATATTTAGAACAGCAGAGATGGCAGGAAAGAACTATATGGAGGCACAAGAAAGAGAGTTAGCAGGACTAGCAGACTTTGAAAAAGCAATAAATAATATAATAGGAGGAACAGGAAGTAGCAGTGACACAGATACACCTGTTATAAATTATGACACATTAAAAAGTGTAGCAGATCCAGGAGATTATGTAAAATATGATACAGGGATAACATCAGTTGGAAATAATGGAATAGTAACATTTAGGGTATTGTATAATGATGATACATATGGATTGCAAATAATATCAGATAAAAATCTAGAGGAAATAAATTTTGGAATAACTAAATCTAATGATTTGGCCACATGGGAATTAGTAATGAATGATTATAACAATGCAATAACTACATTAAATGAAAAAGCGGAGTATTATATAACAAATAGTCCATATGCACTAGATGGAAGATGTGTGGGAAGTGTAGCAACAATAGGAGCAGATGGAAAATTTAATGAAAAGAATACAGAAGTAGAAGGAACATATAATATACCAGATTCATGGACATTACCAAGTGGATGGAGTAGTAGAGATACAGGATGTAAAAAAGTGACTGATGAAAATTATATAACAGACCAAATGACTATGGAAGCATTAGGACTATGGAGAACAGATGAAAACTATTGGCTAGCATCCCACCATGTAAATTTGGATACAGACGATTTGACTTTTTTTGTGAATGGTGTTGATAGCAGTGGGAACGTTTTCTTAGCTCACATGTGTGGTGCCTATCCAAGTGGTAGCACAGTTACTGGCTCTTATAAATTTGGGCTTCGTCCTTGTATATCTTTAAAATTTGATGTCAAGGTAATAGCAGGAGATGGAAAAACAGAAGCTACTGCATATGAGTTAGGAATATAAGGCTTGATACTCTAAAATATATATTTCTCAAATTTTTATACAAAAACCTTGGTGTCGCAACCTACAAAGTAAGAAAACAAGACGTAGGTTGCTCCAAGTCGCACTCGCTTCAAAAGAAGCGAGTTTGGTCGCTTACGCGGTTTTTATAAAAATTTTCTAAATATATATTTTAGAGTGAGGGGAGTAAAAAGAGTATGTAAAATCTTTAAAAAGCTAGTCAAAAGTTTTGTAAGTAAAAGCAGAGTAAACTTGACTAGTTTTTTTGCGTTATTAGATTATCTATGAAGTAATTTATAGGAGTATACGTTGTTTAAGAAAAAAGCAAAATATTATGCAAACAAATGATAAATAAAAAGTAGAAAATTACTTGAAAGAGAGATAAAAAAGAGATATATAAGTACTTGAAAATGAAAATTAATATAATAAAATACGGAGGAAAAAATGTTAAAACAAGAGAGAGGCTCAATAACATTGTTTGTATTAATAGCAATGCTATTTTTTACAATATATCTAATTGGAATGTATATATTAAGCACAAATAGTGAAAGTAGCCAAATAGAAGAAATGGCAAAAATAAAAGAAATCTATGAAGAAGGAGTAAACAATATAGATGATGTATATACTACATTAGAAAAAAGAGAAATGGAAAATAATGAGAAAGATATTGCACTAGATGGAAGTTGGAGTAGCACAAATAAAGTAAACAAGCCAAATTTAGAAAATACAGGATTACAAGCAATAGTAATAAATGCTGATGGAACAACATCTACACCAGATAGTAAAAAAGAAAATTGGTACAGTTATGATGGAGTAGAAAATAAGTGGGCAAACGCACAAACAGTAGATGGAAGTATGTGGGTATGGATACCAAGATATGCATATAAAATAACATACAATGATGGAAGTGATAAATCACAAGGAGGAACAATAGATGTAGTCTTTTTGCAAGGAACAAGTAACTTAGATAAAGATGGAAAAGATGTAACCCAAGCAAGTTATTTAGATGAAAAAGGACAAACAGGAGCATATATAGTACATCCTGCATTTGAAGATGGAAGTAGCACAGGGTATGCAAATGGTGAGTGGAGAAAAAAGATAGAAGGAATATGGGTAGCAAAATTTGAAGCAGGATATCAAGATGCAGATAAAGCAGTAAATTCTAATGTGGGATACACTACTATATATAGTTATGAAATAGATGGAACAGAAGCAGATAGAACAACATATTATTATGGAGAAAGGGTAGTAGGAACAAAGATAAAATATCCAACATTTACAGCAAATAAACCAAGTATAAGCTATATAGGAATAAGTGATAGTTATGATTTATGTAGAGATTTAACAAGTATGAATGCTCCATATAAATTAAATGGAAACAAAGTAGATAGTCACTTAACAAAAAATAGTGAATGGGGAGCAGTAGCATATTTAACACACAGTAAATATGGAAGAGGAGGACAAGAAGTAACAATCAATAATATAACAGTAAATGGAGAAAATACAGCATATGCGGTAACAGGATATGCAGGAGAAAGCGTTAGTGCAAGCCAACTAGTAACAAATTTAACAGCAATAAATAATAATCAAGTAGAAGGAAGTTGGACAACTGCACAAGGACAAAAAGCAAGTACTACAGGAAATATATATGGAATATATGATTTAAGCGGAGGACTATGGGAATTCACAGCAGGATATATAGCACCAGAAACAGGGAACTATCAAACATATGGAGGAAGTCTAAAAGGAGAAAGTAACGAATACAAAAGTAAATATGCTGGGGTATCAGAAACAGCTGAAACAAACTACAACGAAATAGTCAATAAAGGAAGAATTGGAGAGGCAATATGGGAGACATCAGATAGTGGAAGCACTGTTAATGGTGCATGGAATAGCGACTATAGTGCTTTTGTACGTTCTATAGCACCATTTACAGTCCGTGGAAGTAATTGGAGTTTCGATTCTAAAGCCGGACTCTTTGCGTTCGACCGTACTTATGGTTTTTGCCGTTTCCAGGTTGGTTTCCGTCCAGTGCTTATAATTGAGTAGAGAAATTTTATATAAATGGTAATATTGAGAAGAAGTGATATTACCATTTTTTGGTAAAATAAATTCATAATAGTGTAGTTTGGCAATGTTGACTTCACTTTACACTTCAATATTATATAGGAATAATAATTAATATATAAATAATATAAAATGAATATATCTCAATATATTAGATATATTATTTATAATAAATGTTTTATAGTGTTGACGTACGTATAAGCGTATGCTATAATATATAGAAGGAGTGAATAAGAAATGACTAATACTAATATAACTAATTTTAGAAAGAATATATATAACCTATTAGAAAAGACAATCAAATACAATGAGCCAATTAATATTTCAACGAAAAATGGCAATGCTGTTATTATATCCGAAGAAGATTATAACAGCATAATAGAAACATTGTATATATGCTCAATACCTAAATTAAAAGAAGATATACAAAAAGGATTAAAGGAAAATATTGAGAACTGTGTACCAGAAGATGAGGTGGAATGGTAAACAATGTATAATATAGTATATATAAAACAAGTAATAAAAGATATACCAAAACTAAAAGCTATTGGATTAAGTAATAAAGCTAAAAATTTAATAGATATTATAAAGTCAAATCCGTATCAAAATCCACCACCTTATGAAAAACTTATTGGAGATTTACAAGGTGCATATTCAAGAAGAATTAACATACAGCATAGATTAGTGTATCAAGTTTTAGAAGAAAAAAAAACAATAAAAATATTAAGTATATGGTCACATTATGAAAATGTATAAAGATAAATATACTTTTATTGTTTATCATAATATAAAATTATAGAAAAAATGAAAAGTTAATGGACAACCAATAGTTACAAATATAAAAGAGTTAAAAAAGTTTGTGCAATATAAGGAATTAGAACAAACAAAAATGGCTATTGGAAGATATAATAGATGTTACAATAAACTTTGCGATAAAAAAGCGTTGAATTTAGAAATAAGTTCAAAGCTTTTTTATATTCTAAATTTGATTTTTAAATAAGAGATAATATTATGCAAACAAGTGATAAATAAAAATTAGAAAATTACTTGAAAGAGAGAGAAAAAAGAGATATATAAGTACTTGAAAATAAAAATTAATATAACAAAGTACGGAGGAAAAAATGTTAAAACAAGAGAAAGGATCAATAACATTGTTTGTATTAATAGCAATGCTATTTTTTACAATATATTTAATAGGAATGTATATATTAAGCACAAATAGTGAAAGTAGCCAAATAGAAGAAATGGCAAAAATAAAAGAAATCTATGAAGAAGGAGTAAACAATATAGAAGATATATATGCCACATTAGAAAAAAGAGAAATGGAAAATAATGAAAAAGAAATAGCACTAGATGGAAGTTGGAGTAGCACAAATAAAGTAAACAAGCCAAATTTAGAAAACACAGGATTGCAACCAGTTATAATAAATGCAGATGGGACAACTGCTAAACCAGATAGTAAAACAGAAAATTGGTATAGCTATGATGGAGTAGAAAATAAGTGGGCAAACGCACAAACAGCAGATGGAAGTATATGGGTGTGGATACCAAGATACGCATATAAAATAACATACAACGACTCAAGTGATAAATCACAAGGAGGAACAATAGACGTAGTATTTTTACAAGGAACAACTAACTTAGATAAAAATGGAAAAGATGTAACACAAGCAAGTTATGTAGATGAAAAAGGAGTAACAGGAGCATATATAGTACACCCAGCATTTGAAGATGGAAGCAGCACAGGGTATGCAAATGGAGAGTGGAGAAAAAAGATAGAAGGAATATGGGTAGCAAAATTTGAGGCAGGATACCAAGATGTAGATAAAGCAGTAGATTCAAATGTGGGATATAGTACAATATATAGTTGGGAAATAAACAAAACATCAGCAGATAGAACAACATACTATTATGGAAAAAGAACAGTAGGAACAAAAATAAAATATCCAACATTTACAGCAAACAAACCAAGTATAAATTATATAGGAATAAGCGATAGTTATGATTTATGTATGGATTTAACAAGTACAAATGCCCCATATGGATTAAATGCAGCCAAAGTAGATAGTCATTTAACAAAAAATAGTGAATGGGGAGCAGTAGCATATTTAACACACAGTAAATATGGAAGAAACGGAAAGGAAATAACAATAAACAATATAACAGTAGATGGAGACAGTACAGCTTATGCAGTAACAGGATATGGAGGAGAAAGTGTTAGTGCAAGCCAACTAGTAACAAATTTAACAGCAATAAATAATAACCAAGTAGCAGGAAGTTGGACAAGTTCACAGGGACAAAAAGCAAGCAGTACAGGAAATGTATATGGAATATATGACTTGAGCGGAGGATTATGGGAATTCACAGCAGGATATATAGTACTAGATTCAGGCAACTATCAAACATATGGAGGAAGTCTAAAAGGAGAAAGTAATCAATATAAAAGTAAATATGTAGGTATAGCTGAAACATATGAAATAAATTATTCTAATGAAGGAAATGTAAATAGAAAAGGAGAGGCAATATGGGAGACATCAGATAGTGGTGAGGGAACAACTTCATGGAATAACGACCACTCCTTTTTTGTGTATTCTTCGGAACCTTTCCTTGCTCGTGGAGGTAGATGGAGTTACACGTCTGATGCTGGTGTGTTTGGATTCAGTTGCAGTTACGGTTACGGCAATTGCAGTATTGGTTTCCGTTCAGTGCTTATAGTTGAGTAGAAGTTTAAAAAATATGTAGATTGTATAATAAAACTAGTAAAAAAGTTTCAAAGTTAAATCAGACTTTTGTACTAGTTTTTTCTGTGGTAAAAATAAATAAAATACTTGACAAGTAATATAAGTAAATATAAAATTGTATCATAAAATGGAAAGAGGTTGTTTAACAGAATTTAAACTTAAATTTATAAAAAAGTAATTCAATCTAATTTATTAAAATATTAAAAAAGCAAAGGAATAACATTAATAGTTCTAATAATAACAATATTGTTCTCTTATACGAAATGATAAAATTCAGCAATAACAAAGGTTTCCTCCTACAAACAATTTAGTAATTTATAAATTTTCACATATTTAGAAGATGAATTGTAATAAATAAATACAAGTTCATCTTTTTTGAATTTATAAAAATAGTTAAAAATGAAAAATTGATAGATATAAAATTCAAAGGTAACAAATTCGATACCTTTGGAATGTAAAAATGTCTTTTTTTAGATTTTTAATGAAAAAAATAAAAACAGATGATATAATGTCAATTAATAGAAAAGATGAATTGTGCAGACGGCATTTGCACAATTAGAAAGAAGGTACATATATGAGTATGGATATGATAAAAACAGAGATATATGTTGAAAAAAATAAAGTCAGTGTAATTAGAATAAATAATAAGGAATACATATCATTAACAGATTTAGCAAGATATGCAAATCCAGAAGAACCCAAAATACCAGTACAAGCTTGGATGAGAAATAAAGATGTAATTTCATATTTGGGATTATGGGAAAAGCTTAATAATGAAAATTTCAAAGGTCACGAATTCGAGACCTTTGAGAATGAAGCAGGTAAACATAGCTTTTATATGTCACCGCAAAAATGGATAAAGGAAACAAATGCTATTGGTATTATATCAAAGTCTGGAAACAATGGAGGGACATTTGCACATAGTGATATAGCATTTGAATTTGCAAGTTGGTTATCTCCAGAATTTAAGTTATATTTAATTCAAGAATTTGAAAGGCTAAAAAAGAATGAATCATATCAATATAAAATTGAATGGCAAGCTAATAGAGTATTATCAAAGGTAAATTATTTAGTACATACTGATGCCGTAAAAATGAACATAGTTCCAGTTTTAACAGAAGAACAAAAGAGATATGTTTATGCTGAAGAAGCAGATGTATTGAATGTTGCATTATTTGGAATGACAGCTAAACAGTGGAGAACACAAAATCCAGATTTAGTAGAAAAAGGTAATATGAGAGACTATACTGGTTTACTTCATTTGGTTATTTTGAGTAATTTAGAGAATACAAATGCAGAATTAATAAATGCAGGAGTACCACAAAGTGAAAGATTAATAAAATTAAATGATTCAGCAAGAAGGCAAATGAGAGTATTAGAAAACAACAAAGGAATAAAAGAATTAGAAAATTTACAAGATGAAATAAATGAAATCAATATTTTGAAGATAAAAGATAAAAATTAGAACTTTTGAATCGTCCAGACGTCTGAACAATTTAAAAATGAAAATCGTTTTAGATTAAATTTCTAAAGCGATTTTTATGGAAATTTTTTATCTACATTTTGAAGATATAAAGTTATATAAAAAACAAATAAAAATGGCTAGAAATTAAAAATAAGTCGAATAAAGAGAATAATGAAAACAAAGAATAGCAAAATTATATGCAAATGAAATACTCTAAGATAAGACACATGATTTGCATATAAGAAACCAGCTACTAGAGTAGATAAACTACTTGGGTAGCTGATTTTTTAGTTAAAGTTGAGAATAGCAATTTTAACTAAAACATAAAAAATATAAAAATATTTTTTATGCAAAGGGGTGTGGGGAAAAATAAATTTTTCCCTGCCACATTAACACTTTTTAGTGATAGCGTTAAAAAGTGTTGTAGTGTGTTTACTGCACATTTGGAATGGACAGCAGGATATATAGAACTAGAAACAGGGAATTATCAAACATATGGAGGAAATCTAAAAAGGGAAAGTAACGAATACAAAAGTAAATATGCAGGTGTATCAGATAAAGATATAGACAATTACAACGAAATAGCAAATACAACTAGAAAAGGAGATGCGATATGGGAGACTTCAAATAGCGGAAGTGGAAGTAATTCATGGAATGGAGGATACTCATGTTTCATGCATACTACTTGTTAAAAATTTTCAAGGTAAAACTTAAGAAAAAAGCAAAATATTATGCAAACAAGTGATAAATAAAAAACAACAAATTACTTGAAAGAGAAATAAAAAAGAGATATATAAGTACTTGAAAATAAAAATTAATATAACAAAGTACGGAGGAAAAAATGTTAAAACAAGAGAAAGGATCAATAACATTGTTTGTATTAATAGCAATGCTATTTTTTACAATATATCTAATAGGAATGTATATATTAAGTACGAATAGCGAAAGTAGTCAAATAGAAGAAATGGCAAAAATAAAAGAAATATATGAAGAAGGAGTAAACAATATAGAAGATGTATATGCCACATTAGAAAAAAGAGAAATAGAAAATAATGAAAAAGAAATAGCACTAGATGGAAGTTGGAGTAGCACAAATAAAGTAAATAAACCAAATTTAGAAAATACAGGATTACAAGCAATAGTAATAAATGCTGATGGAACAACATCTACACCAGATAGTAAAAAAGAAAATTGGTATAGCTATGACGGAGTAGAAAATAAATGGGCAAATGCCAAAACAGCAGATGGAAGCATGTGGGTATGGATACCAAGATATGCCTA
The DNA here is from genome assembly GCA_944390975.1 of uncultured Clostridia bacterium. Classification (GTDB taxonomy): domain Bacteria; phylum Bacillota; class Clostridia; order TANB77; family CAG-508; genus RGIG8482. The sequence continues at coordinate 51,642 of CALXRX010000005.1, forward strand.
TAAAATAACATATAATGATGCAAGTGATAAATCACAAGGAGGAACAATAGATGTAGTATTCTTGCAAGGAACAAGTAATTTAGATAAAGATGGAAAAGATGTAACCCAAGAAAATTATATAGATGAAAAGGGAGCAACAGGAGCATATATAGTGCATCCAGCATTTGAAGATGGAAGTAGTACAGGATACCCAAATGGAGAATGGAGAAAAAAGATAGAAGGAATATGGGTAGCAAAATTTGAAGCAGGATACCAAGATGTAGATAAAGCAGTAGACTCAAATATAGGATATAGTACAATATATAGTTGGGAAATATCAGGAACGCCAACAGCAGATAGAACAACATACTATTATGGAGAAAGAGAAATAGGAACAAAAATAAAATACCCAACATTTGTAGCAAACAAACCAAGTATAAATTATATTGGGGCAAGTGATAGTTATGACTTATGTAAGGATTTAACAAGCACAAATGCACCATATGGATTAAATGCAAACAAAGTAGATAGCCATTTAACAAAAAATAGTGAATGGGGAGCAGTAGCGTACCTAGCACATAGTAAATATGGAAGAAATGGACAAGAAGTAACAATAAACAATATAAATGTTAATGGCGACACTACAGCATATGCAGTAACAGGATATGGAGGAGAAAGTGCTAGTGTTGGAGGGGTAATAACAAATTTAACAGCAATAAAAAATAACCAAGTAGAAGGAAGTTGGACAACATCACAAGGGCAGAAAGCAAGTACTACAGGAAACATATATGGAATATATGACTTAAGTGGAGGACTGTGGGAATGGACAGCAGGATATATAGCACCAGAAACAGGAAACTATCAAACCTATGGAGGAAGCTTAAAAGGAGAAAGTAATCAGTATAAAAGTAAATATGCAGGAGTATCTGCAACAGATGAAACAAATTACAAGGAAACTGCCAATATAAATAGAATTGGAGAAGCAATATGGGAAACATCAACAAGTGGAGCATGGCCAAGTACAACTGCATGGAATAGCGACTATACCTGTTTTGTAAGTACAAGTCCATTCATTGTTCGTGGTGGAACTAGAATCGACAATTATGCTGCTGGTATGTTTTCGTTCGCTCGTGGTACCGGTTACAACGTTTTCGATGTTGGTTTCCGTTCAGTGCTTATAGTTGAATAGAGAAATTTTATATAAATGGTAATATTGGGAAGAACTGGTATTACCATTTTTTATGTAAGAAAATAAATATTGTATAATTTGAAATAGTAGTAGCATAATAATATTACGAAAAAGTTACGTTTACGGAAAAAATTCGTAATAAAATTAAATTTTGAGAGAAAAGAAATTATTTTAAATAAATTAATATGCATGTAAAAATACAACTTTTATAAAACATTCAAAACAATTAGATAATAAATAAAATCAAGAACAAATTTGTTCTTGATTTTATTTACTCAGTAAATTTCTATCCATGCCGAAAACTAAAATAATTGTTTTTAATACACCAATTTTCAATTTCTTCTCTATGCATGCGTTTAAACTCTTTATATGATAAGTCTTTTATTGATTCATAATCAACTTCTTTAAAAATACAAGCACAATATCCTTTAAGAGCCTTTTCATATTCAAACTGCATTCGAAAATTTGTATCAAAGCACCAACCATTATTTACATATAACACATGCATTAAGGGGTTATGAAAGTAATGGACACCTATTACAACAAAAACCATCTTGCCTTTTTTTAAAGCTTTTAAAATATCAAAGCATGTAGGGTAACAATATCCTTCACATTCATCAGTCTTAATATTATAAAGTAAACTTTTGTCACTTAATTTGATTTTTTTAAAATCACTTTTTTTAAGTGCTTTACCTTTACATGTATATATATGATAAAATAAAAAGTTAATGCATTTATAATATATTAAATATACTAATGTACCCAAACAACTATCTTTTAAAAGTAAATAGATTACGTAATAAAAAATCAAAATAAAGCAAAGTACAATAAAATGTATTAAATTTGGTAATTTATAAAGTTCAAATTTGTAATCAAGAAATACTAAAGGAATCATTATTATAAATATGTAAAAAATTACCACGCATAATGTTTCGACTTTAAAATGCTTCATTTTTGCATTCCGATAGAATTTTTTAAAAGTTTTCTGAGTTATTTCATCTTTTGTTTTTTCTAAAATTGTCATAAAATTACCTCCTTAAATTAATTTTTGGAGGTTGAAACCTCCAAGATATGTATTCTTTTTGGTTTCTATAAATTAATACTTAACTATTATACCATAATTATGTCGATTTGCATATAATTTCCAAATTTTTTTATGCTAAAATATTTTGATGATATGTTGCTAGTTTTATTTGTTATTCCAGCTAGTTTTTTGTGAGTCTTAAATTTATCCACTGATACCTTTCCAAAACGAAGTTTTGAAAGTGTCATAGGGGGTTACATACTTTCTTGTCAAAATAAAGTTAAATAAATATATATAAGAAAAGAAATAGTCTATAATTGTAGATTATTTCTTTTTTTCTACACTAGGTTTTGACACAATTTTAACCAATTAAGTTGTACAATAAATAAACAATTAGTAATGTGAGTCGAGGAGGAAAAGTAGTTGACAATATATCTTGATGTAATACTAATGGAAAATATGTGTATGAATTATATTATATTGTTTGCTACAGGATTAATTGGAAAAATGAAGATAAAGCAAATTAGAATTATTATTTCTAGTTTACTAGGAGGAATATATGCTATTTTATCTTTTGTTCCAATATTAGAAATCTATTCTAATTTTATATTAAAAATCATTTTATCAATTACAATGATTTACATTGCATTTAATCCTAAAAATTTTAAACAAATGTTAAAAGAATTAATACTATTTTATCTAGTTTCGTTTGCTTTTGGTGGATGTGCATTTTGTCTACTATATTTCATTAAACCACAAGACATATTAATGAGAAATGGATACTTAACAGGAACATATCCAATAAAAATAGCTTTTTTAGGAGGTATAGTAGGGTTTGTAATAGTAAATATAGCATTCAAACTAGTGAAAAATAGAATATCTAAAAAAGATATGTTTTGTGATATAGAAATATATTTAAAACAAAAAAGTGTAACAATAAAAGCAATGATAGATACAGGAAATTTATTAAAAGATCCAATAAGTGGTATGCCTGTTGTGGTGGTAGAAAAAAGAAAATTAGAAGAATTAATACCTAGAGAAATTATAGATAATTTAAATGTAATATTAAAAGGAGATAATAAAGAATTAAATGAAGGAGAAGCAAGAGAGTTTTTACCCAAATTTAGAGTAATACCATTTTCATCTTTAGGTAAACAAAATGGAATATTATTAGGATTTATTGCAGATAAAATCATAATTAAACTAGATGAAAAGGAAAAAGAATTGAGCAAAATTATTGTGGGAATATATGATAAATATTTAACAAAAAATGGAGCTTATACTGGTTTAGTTGGGTTAGATATTATAGAAAGGTGTGAGGAAAATGAATATTTTACAAATATTAAAATCTAGTATTAATACTATATATGTTAAATATATAAATAAAGATTTAGAGGATATAGAAGAACTTCCAATATATTATATAGGAGGAAGCCAAACCTTGCCACCTCCATTAGAAGTGAATGAGGAAGAAAAAATGTTAGAGGCATTATCTAAAGGAGATGACAAAGCAAGACAAACATTAGTAGAAAGAAATTTAAGATTAGTAGTATATATTGCTAAAAAATTTGAAAATACAGGAATAGGGATAGAAGATTTAATTTCAATTGGAACTATAGGGTTAATGAAAGCAGTTAATACATTCAACACAGATAAAAATATAAAACTCGCAACATATGCATCAAGATGTATAGAAAATGAAATATTAATGTATTTAAGAAGAAGCAATAAAATAAAACGGAGAAATATCTATAGATGAGCCATTAAACCAAGATGGAGACGGAAATGAACTATTATTATCAGATATTCTAGGAACAGAAAATGATGTAACATCAAGAGCAATTGAAGATGAAGTAGATAAAAGCCTTCTTAGAGCATCAATGCAAAAATTAAGTAATAGAGAAAAAAATATTATGGAATTACGTTTTGGTTTTATAAGTGGAAATGAAAAAACTCAAAAAGAAGTGGCTGATATGCTAGGAATTTCACAAAGTTACATATCAAGACTAGAAAAAAAGATTATAAATAAAATGAAAAAAGAAATAATGAGTAAAACAGGTTAATAAAAAAAGTGTCAAATATGGTCGGAGACTAATTGTATAGCATGTCTTTCTTTGGAAATAATATTTATATAGTAAGAAATTATAAATTTTCTTTTATATAAATTGTGTTTCATAAAAGGAGGATATTTTGTGATTAGGAAAGTAGAAATAAGCAATGTAGATACATCTAAACTGCCAATTTTATCTAATAAAGAAAAGGATGAATTATTTCTTAAAATAAAACAAGGAGATTTAGAAGCAAGAGAAAAATTTATTAATGGAAATTTAAGATTAGTACTTAGTGTTTTACAAAGATTTAGTAGTAGAAGTGAGAATATGGACGACCTATTTCAAGTTGGATGTGTAGGACTTATAAAATCTATTGATAATTTTGATTTATCTTTAAATGTTCAATTTTCCACATATGCTGTGCCAATGATTATTGGGGAAATTAGGAGATATCTTAGAGATAATAATCCAATACGTGTAAGTCGTTCAATTAGAGATTTAGCATATAAAGCATTGCAAGCAAGAGAAAAACTTACAAAAGAACTTAGTAAAGAGCCAACAATAGAGCAAATTGCAAAAGAAATAGGAGTAAATAGAGAAGAAATTGTATTTAGTTTTGAAGCTATACAAGATCCGCTTTCTTTACAAGAGCCAGTTTTTAATGATGGAACAGAAAGTATTTATATAATGGATCAAGTTAAAGATAGCAAAAATACAGATGAAAAATGGGCAGATGTTATTACTATTGAACAAGCCATGAAAAAGCTAAGTGAAAGAGAAAAAATGATTATAAATAAAAGATTTTTTGATGGAAGAACACAAATGGAAGTTGCAAATGAAATTGGAATAAGTCAAGCACAAGTTTCAAGGCTAGAAAAAGATGCAATATATAGAATTAAAAAATTATATAAATAAAAATTTACCCGTCTTTTAATATTAAATTTGTAAATATCTAAAGATGGGTAAAGATTAAAAAATATAAGCAAAATGAATAAAAAATGCATAGTAGAATATAATATTAATAATATAGAAAAAGGAGAAAATTACCAATGTATGAAGAATTTGTAAAAGAACTTAAATTAATTGAAAGAAGCGAAGAGGAACTTAATGTGGAACTAATAAAAAGCATTATTAAAACAAAAATAGATTTAAAAAATGCTAATAAAAATTACGAATTTGCAGAAGGAGAATTAATAGACTATTATTTATATCAAATTAAAGCAAATCAATCAAAATTAAACTATTTACTAAAAAAAGCGAAAAAAAATGGGATAATTATAGATATGATAAAAGAAATTGAAATTAGAAAAGAAAAATATTTAGAAGATACAAATGCTGTATAATAAAAAACTAAGAATAATTGTCCAACTTTAATCATATTATTTTATAAAAGGACGAGGTGATTAAATTGGATACTAATAGTGTGATTATTTATATTGCATGTATTTTCTTTTTATTTTTATTTGGTAGAATATTTATACTACCGATACGAAGTATATTAAAATTAGTTTTAAATTCCATATTAGGTGGATTAGTAATATATTTAATAAACTTAATTGGAGGCTTGTTTTCATTTCATATAGGGTTAAATTACATAACAGCAATAATAGCTGGAATATTGGGTGTTCCAGGAGTAATATTATTGGTCATACTAAAAATTTTCTTGGGATAATATAAAAAGCCTAATAAAAAAGTATAAAATAATATAGAAATAATATAAAATAAAAAAGAAGCTACTCTAGAATAAGTAACTTCTTTTTTTGTATTATTCAACTGTAACAGATTTTGCCAAATTTCTTGGCTTATCTACATCTAATCCTTTTTCTTTTGATATATAATAAGCAAATAATTGTAAAGGTATTACTGAAAGAATTGGTGAAATAAAAGGATTAGTTTTTGGTATATTTATTACCATATCATAATTTTTATTTTCTAAATCTTGATTTGTAATAATTAAAGTTTTAGCACCACGAGTAATTACTTCTTGGATATTACTAACAGACTTACTAACTAAGTTGTGGTCTGTAATTATACCTACAACTGTAATTCCATTTTCAATTAAAGCAATAGGGCCATGTTTTAATTCACCAGCAGCATAAGCTTCTGAATGTATATAAGAAATTTCTTTTAATTTTAAAGATGCTTCTAAGGATACTGTATAATCAACGCCTCTTCCTAAAAAGAAAATATCTTTTTCAGTATAAACTTTTTTTGCAAATTCTTTAATATCTTCTATATTTTCTAATACAGTTTGAATTTTTTCTGGTAATAAAAGTAATTCATTTTTAATATCTTCTATTTCATCTTTGCTACTAATGCCTAATACTTCTCCAAAATATAATGCTAATAAAGATAAAATTGTTACTTGAGATGTATAAGCTTTTGTAGATGCAACAGCAATTTCTGGACCGGCATGGGTATAAACTGTGAAATCTGCTTCTCTTGTAATAGAACTTCCAATTACGTTAGATATAGCTATTGTTTTGGCACCACAAGTTTTTGCAAGTTTTAAAGCTGCAAGAGTATCTGCTGTCTCACCAGATTGACTTATGTATATGCAAAGTGTTTTATTATCAATTAAAGGATTTCTATATCTAAATTCTGAAGCGATGTCAACAGTAACAGGAATTTTGCAAAGCTTTTCAATTAAAGGCTTTACAGCAAGGCCAGCATGCATAGCTGTACCACAAGCTACTAGATATATTTGATTTATACTTTCTAAATAATCTTTAGATAAATTTATATCATCAAAATTAACAGGAGTATTTGCTACTAATCTAGAGCCAATAGTTTCTCTTACTGTATGAGCCTGTTCAAATATTTCTTTTAACATATAATCTTCATAACCATTTTTTTCACTTAAAGCAGCATCCCAATCAATACTTTTAAGATCTTTGTCTATTTTAGATAAATTAATATCATAAAAATTAATTTTATTCTTGTATAATTCTACAATTTCATTATCATCTAAAAGATAAAAATTTTTAGTATAAGAAAGAATTGCTGGAATATCAGAAGCAATATAATTTTCGTTAATACCAGAGCCTATTACTAATGGGCTATCCTTTCTAGCAACTATCATTAAATCTGGATAATCTTTGCAAATTACTTCTATTGCATAACTTCCATTTAAGTCTTTACAAGCAGAACTTACAGCTCTTAAAAATCTTTTATCATCATTGTTTGTATCTTTACTATAGTAATAATGAATTAAATTTGGGATAGTTTCAGTATCTGTTTGTGATAAAAAAGAATAACCAGCCTTTTCTAAAAAAAGTTTTAATTCTTGATAATTTTCAATAATTCCATTATGAACAACACTAAACATTTTGCTATTATCCATATGTGGATGAGAATTTTCTTTAGATGGCTTTCCATGAGTAGCCCATCTAGTATGTGCAATACCAATAGTTCCATTTAGATTATTAATTCCATCTAAATCATATAAATTTTTTACCCTACCAACATTTTTCATATTAGAAATATAATTATCTTCTAAAGTAGAAATACCAGCAGAATCATATCCTCTGTATTCTAATCTCATTAGCCCATCAATTAATATTGGGCAAGCTTTTTTTGTACCTATATAACCAACAATTCCACACATAATTGCATAAACCTCCTAAAATAAAATATGCTTTTACATTGTCCGTGAACTTTAATAATAGTATATTACACCAAAAATCAAAAAGTAGCAAGTACAATACAAAAAATTAATAATCTTGCAAAACCTACAAACTAAAACTATGAGGTAATAAATCTGAAATAGAATATTCCTCAACAGTATCATTTTCACCAAAACAAGCATAAACTTTAAAGTTAGTATCTACATATTGGCTCATAAACTGTCTACAGTATCCGCAAGGCAAGCATCTTTCTAAAATAGGAGTATCTTTAAATCCACCAACTACAACAATATAACTAAAATTTCGTTCACCTTCAGATAGAGCCTTTACAAAAGCAGTTCTTTCAGCACAAATACTTTGTATACCATCATTTTCAATATTGCATCCAGAATAGTGTTTACCATCTGGTGTAACTAGGCAAGCACCAACAAAGTATTTATCAGCACAAGCATTAAGTCGAGTCTTTTTTGCAATATTAATAGCATTTTGAATATCCATATTAATCACACTCTTTTTCTATAAATTTGTATTAATTATATAAATACGAAAAATAAAAGTCAACATTATCACAAAAAAGTTGATATAGTTTCAGACTATGAGTACTTAATTGATAGATAATAGTATATAAATATTGAAGAACGATGAGGAGCCATAAGTGGGGACCAATAGAAACTGTTAAAATGTGCAAACATTTTATACAGTTTCATTGGGGAATGGCGACTGTTCAAAATATTTATATACTATTATCTATCAATTTTAAAAAAGTAAAATAGTATAAACATTAACAAAAAGTTATGCAAATACATGTTAAAGTCTTGATTTTTATTGATTTTTATGTTAAGATAGATATGTATACAAATAAAGAGAGGTGAAACCTAAATAAATTTTAGGAATTAGTATGAAAACAATAGTAAAAGAAAATAAGTTTATAGAAAGTGTAAAATTGTTCTTTGGAGGTTTAGTTGCAACAGATGAAAACGTGCAATCTTCTACAATGGTAAGTGCCAAAGAAATAGAAAAACAAGAGCCAAATAAAGCATATATAAATAAACTAGAACAAGAAACTGGTAAAGCAAATATACCATTAGATAAAGATTTTGTACCTCATGCTAATATTTCTGAAAAAGAAGCATTAAGGAAGGCAGAAGAAAATGTAAAAGCAAAAAAGAAAGATGAAAAAATAAGAGAAAATTAAATAATAAATCAAAAAACTTAAAAAGAACTATTCTTTTTAAGTTTTTTTTGATATAATACAAACATTGATAAAAAGGAGAGGTTTTAAGGTGGATAAAAAAGTAAAATTAAGTTTTAACATAGTAGCAATTGTTTGTATTTTATTATTTTGTATAGCACTTACACCAGTTACATTACAGAACGATACATTTTATACAATAAAAATTGGAGAACATATATTAGAAAATGGAATTGATATGCAAGATCCATTTTCAATACATGACTTACCATACACATATCCTCATTGGTTATATGATGTTGGTATTTATTTAATTTATAATATTGGTGGAATGCCTGGAATATACTTATCTACAATGCTTTTAGCATGTATATTAGGTGTTTCAATTTATATGGTGAACAAAAAAATTGTAAAAAATGATTTAATTTCATTTTTATTAACAATGGAAGTAATGTATGTATTAGATGGATTTATAGCAGCACGAGCACAACTTGTAACTTACATTTTATTTACATTGCAAATATTCTTTATTGAAAAATTTATAGAAACAAAACATAAAAGATATGCAATAGGATTAATAATAATACCAATAATTATAGCAAATGTGCATTTAGCCGTATGGCCATTCTACTTTGTTCCATTTTTACCTTATGTAGCAGAATATTTAATAGCATTAATTTTAGATTCTCATTTAATACATAAACTAGAAATTAAAATAATAAATTCTAGAATAAATAAATTAACTAAGAAACAGGGAAAACAAGAAGAAATTGCAAAATTAGAAGAAACAAAGAAAATTAAAGAACAAAAATTTGAAAAATATAAAGAAAAACAAAATATAAGAAGACAAAATCCATATAAATTAAAAATTGAAAGAAAAGATAATGTAAAATGGTTAATAGTAATAATGATTATTTGTCTGTTTACAGGATTGCTTACACCTTTAGGAGATACACCATATACATACCTTATAAAAACAATGCAAGGAAATACTACACAAAGTATTAATGAACATTTACCAACTGTACTAATAGAAGCACCTTATGTGTTAGCTATAATTGTGATTGCTTTATCAATATTAATATTCACAGACACAAAAATAAGGTTAAAAGATTTCTTTATGCTAGGAGGATTAATACTTCTTGCACTAATGTCTAAGAGGCAATTATCAATGCTTGTATTATTAGGTGTATATTCTATTAATAGAATGCTATGCGATTTATTTAACAAATACGATCCAAAGGGCTCAGAAACATTTACAAAAGTAATTGCTAGTGGATTTGGTAGAATAATTACTTTATTATTAGTTGTATTGGTGTGTATAGTAATGTATAAACCAAAAGCAAAGGCGGAATTTATAGATGCAAATACATATCCAGTAGAAGCAGCAAAATATGTAAAAGAAAATTTAAACATTGAAAACATGCGATTATACAATGAATATAATTATGGTAGTTATTTATTATATGAAGATATACCAGTATTTATAGATTCAAGAGCAGACTTATATACACCAGAATTTAATGGTGATAAGGATAAAGACGTATTTACAGATTTTATAAGAGCTTCAAGTGTTAGTGTTCATTATGAAGATATTTTTGATAAATATGATATAACTCATTTACTAATACCTAATAATACAAAAATGAATTTATTTATAAGTAAAGATGAAAATTATAAAGAATTATATAAAGATTCTCGTTTTGTAATATATGAAAGACTTGTAAAATAAGGAGAAAATAAAAATGGTAAAACAAAAGAAAAATAAGCCTGTACTTTATGGTATAAGCATATTAGTAATATTACTTATATTAGACCAAATAACTAAAGCCATTATTATCAGCAATAATTTAAACAAAACAATAATACCAAATGTTTTAGAAATAACTAATGTACAAAATACAGGAGGAGCATTTGGAGTAGGACAAGGGAATACTACAATGTTTATTATTACAAATATTGTAGTACTAGGGCTCATTATAAGATTTATATACTTACAAAAAGATTTCATGGATAAAATAACATTATACACACTATTTATAATATTAGCAGGAGGCTTTGGAAATTTAATAGATAGATTATTTAGAGGATTTGTAGTAGATTTTATTAAAATATTTCCAAGCACTAATTTTCCAGTATTTAATTTAGCAGATATATATATTACATTAGGATGGATATTTTTAGCATTCATTTTTGCATTATTTACATATAAAGAAATAAAAAATAACAAGAAAGTAAAGGAGTAAAATATGCGTAATACAATTTCAATATTAGGAGTTCAAATTGATGCAGTTACAAGAGAAGAAGCGGGAAAAATAACAGAAAATTTAATAAAACAGAGCAATAAATCTTGTAAAATGATATTTGCACCTAATGTAGAATTTATTATGTATGCACAAAAAGATAAAGAATTTTTTGATATATTAAAGCAATCAAGTTTATCTACTCCAGATAGCATAGGAGTAATTATAGGTGCAAAACTTCAAGGAAAAACTTTTCCAGAAAGAATACCAGGTCAAAGTTATTTTAGAAAAGTAATAGAACTATCAAATGAAAAAGGATATTCTATATATTTACTTGGAGGAGAGCCAGGAATAGCAGAAAAAACTAAAGAAAATTTAGAAAAGATATTCCCAAATGTTAATATAATTGGATATCATCATGGATATTTTAATGAAAATGAGGAAAAAGAAGTAATTTCAGAAATTAACAAATTAAAACCAAATGTCTTATTTGTAGCATTAGGAGCACCCAAACAAGAAAAATGGATTTATAAGCATAGAAATGAACTAAAAGTAGATGTTGCAACAGGGCAAGGAGGAACATATGATTATGAAGCAGGAAAAATAAAAAGAGCTCCAGTTTGGATACAAAAAATTGGTATGGAATGGTTTTGGAGACTATGTAGAGAGCCAAAAAGAATAAAAAGACAATTAGTATTACCAATATATTTAATAAAAGTATTATTTAAGAAAGACAAAACAAAGGGAAAATTTGACATTTAAAAGGAGAAAAAATTGAAACAATTTATAGTAGAAGAACAATTCAAAAATTTAAGACTAGATAAAGTAATTGCTAAAAACTATCCTGAATTATCTAGAACTAATATTCAAAAATTAATTGAAAATAACAAAATAACAGTAAATAATAAAATTGAAAAAGCATCATATAAGGTTTTGCCAGGTGATAAAATTTCAATAGAAGAAATAGAAGTAAAACCAGTTGATCTAAAACCACAAAATATACCTTTAGACGTAATATATGAAGACGACGATATTATTGTTATAAACAAACAAAAAGGATTAGTTGTACATCCAGCAAATGGCAATCCTGATGGAACATTAGTAAATGCAATAATGGCATTGTGCAAGGATTCGTTATCTGGAATAGGAGGAGAATTAAGACCAGGAATTGTACATAGATTAGATAAAGATACATCTGGTCTAATAATAGTAGCAAAAAATGACAAATCGCATATAAATTTAAGTAATCAAATCAAAAATAGAGAAATAAAAAAGACATATATTGCATTAGTAAGAGGAGTTATTAAAGAAAATGAAGCAACAATAAATATGCCAATAGCAAGAAGTACAAAAGATAGAAAGAAAATGGCAGTTTCAAAAGATGGAAAAGAAGCAATAACACATTTTAAAGTAATAAAAAGATATGATAAATATACATTAATAGAAGTAAAAATTGAAACAGGAAGAACTCATCAAATTAGAGTACATATGTCTCAAATAGGATATCCAATAGTAGGGGATGCGGTATATTCAAATGGTAAAAATCCATTTGGAGTTGTAGGACAAATGTTACATTCTGCAAAATTAACCTTTAAACATCCTATTACTAATGAAGAAATAAACTTAGAAGCACCACTTCCTAAGTATTTTTTAGAAGTATTAAATAAATTAGACAACCTATAAATAAAAATATAAAAAAATGCCCCATACCTATATAATTTGTATGGGTGCACATTCGTTTATAATAAACGAAAAATCTATATAAACTTTATACCTATATAAATAATAGGTATAAAGAAAATAAATAACATGCTTGTATAAATATTATATGTAAAAAAGAAATTTATGTTACAAGAAAAAAGGAGTTTTATGGAGGAAATAAGATTACAAAAATATATGGCAGATTGTGGAATAGCTGCTAGAAGAAAATGCGAAGAATATATTTTATCTGGACAAGTAAAAGTAAATGGGATTATTGCAAGTTTGGGAATTAAAGTAAATCCTAAAACTGATGTAGTAGAATTTAGAGGAAAACAAGTGCAATATCCAGAAGAAAGCAAAAAATATATATTATTAAACAAACCAATAGGATATGTAACAACAGTAAAGGACCAATTTTCAAGACAAACAGTTTTAGACTTAGTAAAAGGAATAGATGCAAGACTAGTTCCAGTAGGAAGGCTTGATATGTATACAAGTGGTGCATTAATTTTAACTAATGATGGAGAATTTGTATATAAGGTAACACACCCTAAGTATGAAATTAAAAAGACGTATATAGCAACAATTATAGGAATAGTGCAAAATGAAAAAATTGAAGAACTAAGAAAGGGAGTAGATATTGGAGGATATATTACAAAACCTGCAAAAGTAAAAATAATAAAAATAGATAAAGAAAAAAATATATCAAGAATAGAAATTATAATTCATGAAGGAAAGAATAGAGAAGTAAGAAAAATGTGTGAAAAAGTAGGGTATAAAGTGATGGCATTACATAGAAGCAAAATAGGAAATATAGACGTCAAAAACTTAAAAATAGGAAATTGGAGATACTTAAGTTTAGACGAAGTAAAATCAATACTTAAAAGTTAAAATAATTTTTGATAACTTATTTACAATCAAATAAAATATTTATATAATCATGTTGAAATACTAAAGAAAAAAGGTGATAAAAATGGACTATCAAAAATTTATTCCAGAAGGATGGGTATATGAAAATAAGCAAATTACACCATTAGATATACAATCCGCATATCAAAATGGAGATATTATGAATGGATTTGTAACAAAGTGTGATTCTAATTATAATTTACATATTGATTTGGGAAATAATATAAAAGGAATTATACCAAGAGAAGAAGTTGAAGCAATAAATGTAGATGAAACAGGTTTTCCTAAACCCAATATATGTATTAACAAAGTAAACAAGATAGTTCAATTTAAAGTAAAAGATATAAAACAAGAAGACTTAGTTATTTTATCAAGAAAAGAAGTTGGAAAAGAAGCTTTAAACTGGGTAAAAAATGACTTAAAAGAGGGGATGATAGTCCACGGAATAGTAAAAAATATACGCCCTTATGGAGTATTTGTTGAAATAGGTGGAGGAATAGCAGGTTTACTTCATATAGAAGATATATCTGTATCCAGAATTAAAACACCAGAAGAAAGGTTTAAAATTGGACAAAAAATAAAAGTTATGATAAAATACATAGATAGAACAAAAGAAAGAATAGTTCTTACATATAAAGAACTTCTAGGAACATGGGAAGACAACATAAAAGATTTTTCTGAAGGAGATACAGTCCAAGGGATTGTAAGAGAAGAAGAAAAATATAAAAATGGAATTTTTGTTGAACTAAGGCCAAACTTGGTAGGACTAGCTGACTACAAAGAAAATATACATTATGGACAAAATGTAAAAGTAAATATTAGAAAAATTATTCCTGAAAAGAAAAAAGTAAAATTAGTTTTTGTTTAAAAGGAGGAGTTTAATATGGTTGAAGATAACCAAATTGAAGCAAAAAATTCACCATTTGCAATTAGAGAAGGTGAAATTAAAGTATTTGATGGAAAAGATGGATACGTTTCCATGAATCAAATTGTACATAAGATTAATATAGGGCATATTAATGATTTGCATTTTAAAATACTAGAATTAGTAAATGAATTTGAATTTATCACATCAAGACAATTATGCCAAATGTTATCTTGGAAAGGAATAGATTACAAATCTCAAGATAAATTAAATAATAAATTAGAACAATTAGTAAAATCAAAAATATTAACAAGATACTACTTTTCTTCAGAAGAAGGAAAGGGAATTTATAGAATTTACTGTTTAGAAAAAATGGGTAAATACTTATTAAATTCAAAAGAAATTGAATGTAAATGGCAACCAACAGATAACACAAAACCAGTTGCAATGATTAAAAAAAGATTAGCTGGAAACCAAACAATTATTGCATATTTAAGAAAAGTAAAAGCATTTGATGAATATACTGTAAAACCAACAATTACTGCAAAAACATTGGCAAAAACTTTTAAAGCGACAGGTGGTAGTGTTAAATTAACAAAAAATAATAAATCTATCATATTCCTTTTTGAAGTAATAAGAAGGGAAGAAGACTGGGAGAAAAAACTAATAGATAAAATGAGATTATATCAAGATTTCTATAATAATTTCGTTTTAGGAGATTCAGGATTTAATGCAATGCCACAATTAATATTTGTATGTGAAGATGAAAAAAATATGGCAGAAACATTTAGAACTATTGTTACAAATAAATTAGAAATACCAGAAATTAAACTATATTATACAACAGATTTAAGACAAAATAATGAAACTTTATCAAAAACATTAGTAGAATTTAAGTTAGATGAAACAACAAATAAATATAAAATGGAAGATGTTGAACTTAAATTATTAGATTAAAAATAATATATAGATAAATAAATATTAAAAATATATAACAGCAATTTTTGTACAACACTTATAAAATTATAATAAAGGAGAAATTAATATGGAAGAAATAAATGCTATAATATTTGGACACAAAAATCCAGATACAGATTCAATTTGTTCTAGCTTAGTAATGCAAAAATATAATAAAAATAATGGATGGAATACCAAAGCTGTAAGATTAGGAGAAATAAATAAAGAAACTACATTTGTACTAAATTATTTAGGGTTAGAAGCACCTGTTTTAATTAATAAAGTAGAAGATGGGCAATCAGTAATATTAGTGGATCATAACGAATTTTCACAAAGTGCAGATAATATAGAAAATGCTAAAATAGAAATGGTAGTAGACCACCATAGAATAGCTAATTTTGAAACAAAAGAGCCACTTTATTATACAGCAAAACCATATGGTTGTACTTGTACAATTTTATATGAAGAATTTAAGAAAGCAAATATGAAAATAGAAAAAACAGAAGCAGTTTTAATGCTAAGTGCTATTGTTTCTGACACATTATTATTCAAATCACCTACATGTACAAAAAAGGATATTGAAGCATGTAATGAATTAGCAGAAATTGCAGGTATAGATGTAAACACTTATGGCTTAGAAATGCTAAAAGCAGGTACAGACTTAAGCGATTATACTTCTGAACAATTAATTAATATTGATTCCAAAAAATTGGCTAGTGGAGATTTTAAATTTCAAGTTGCACAAGTAAATACAGCAAGTATAGAAGATGTATTAAAAAATAAAGAAGAAATTGAAAAAGCTATTAAAGATGTTATAAAAACTAACGAATTAAAACTATTTGTATTTTTAATTACTGATATAATAAATAGTAATTCACAAGCAATTGTATTAGGTGATAATACAGAAGTATTTGAAAAAGCATTTAATAAAAAATTAGAAAATAATATGGCATTTTTAGAAGGCGTTGTTTCAAGAAAAAAACAAGTTGTACCATTCATTTTAAATAATATATAGTTAAAATTCAGAACTATAAGTACTTAAAGTTAATTGTATATAAATATTGAAGAACGATGAGGAGCCATAAGTGGGAATGGCGGCTGTTCAAAATATTTATATACTATTATCTATTGATTTAAAAAAGTAAAATAGACTAAACAATAACAACATATAAAAACAGTAGCATAATATGGAATGCTACTGTTTTTATGATATTTAATTAGATTTATTATTTTTCTTTTGTACAAAATAAGCACAATTTAGAGCTGGTGTAACAGGTTTTGCTGAAATATTTTCAAAGCAACATTTACCATCTTTTTGATAAACACAATTAGCTAAACAGTTTATGTTTGTCAAAACAATCACCTCTAAAGGCTAGTATTAGTTTAGTTTAAATTTTTATACATTTATTTATATAATTATTGTTTAAATTTACCATAACTATTACAAAAAGATTTAATAGTACATATTTCACATTTAGGATTTCTAGAATCACAAGTTTTTCTACCATGCCAAACAAATAAGTGATTTATATCCTTTAAATATTCTTTTGGAAAAATTTTTAGTAAATCCTGTTCTATTTTTTCAGGAGTAGCATTATTAGAAAGACCAATTCTATTAGAAATTCTTTTAGCATGAGTATCTACTGCTATACCTTCAGCAATTCCAAACACTTCAAGTAAAATAACATTTGCACTTTTTCTACCCACACCAGGAAGGCTTGTAAGTTCTTCCATAGTATGAGGTACAACTCCATTAAAATCTTCAACTATTTTTTTTGCACAAGCTTTAATATTTTTTGCTTTATTTTTATAAAAGCCACATGGATGAATTAAAGTTTCTAACTCAGTTATATCAATATTTGCGAAATCTTCTGGAGTAGAATATTTTGCAAATATTTGAGGTGTAGTTTTATTTACTCTTTCATCTGTACATTGTGCAGATAACATAACAGAAACTACTAATTCAAATGGATTTGAAAAATCTAAACTACAAGTTGCATCTGGATATGTCTTTTTTAGTGTATCAATTAATTTTATTGTATTATTTTTATCTAAATTCATTTTATCACCTTTTTTTAATAATTTAATATAATATATTAAGGATTGGAGGTAAGGTATTATGTTTGGAATACTTAAAAAAACTTGTGGTGTATGTTTAATTGGTTTAGGTTTAGGTATACTCCTTGTTTTATTACTTCCAGTTACTGGATGGCTATTCTTAATTGGAGTAGCAATCCTAATATTAGGTTTAATTTGGCTTTCATGTTAAAATATAAAAAGGAGAGTGTTATATATGCAAATAGTTGTTAAGAAAGTGCCTAAATTTTTAAGAGGTTTTGTTAAACTAATCTTTGGTATAAAAGACTAGTACATAGCAAAATAAAATATACATTTTGTGTTATAGAGAAGAAATCTCTATAACACAAAAAAAGTAGGTTATGCCTACTTTTAAAATTATTCTTTATGCTCTTGTAACTTTTCCTGCACGTAAACATTTTGCACATACAGTAATTCTTTTTGGTTCTCCATTAACCATAGCTTTTACAGTTCTAATATTTGGTTTCCAAGTTCTAGATGTTCTCTTACTAATATGAGAACGAGTAATACTTAATTTATTTCCATGAGATAAAGTTTTTTCACAAATTACACATTTTGCCATTTTAAATTGCACCTCCTATAAAGTTAATAAATTGTCTACTAAATAGTTTAACACAGTATTAAAAAAAAAACAATAGTTTATTGGAAATTTTTATTTATTATGGTAAAATAAAGTTACTGTTCAACCTATAAATAGTTAATTGTTAGATAATTGTATATAAATATTTTGAACAGTCGCCATTCCTACTTATGGCTCCTCATCGTTCTTCAATATTTATATACAATTATCTAGCAATTTTAAAAAAGTAAAATAGACTGAATAGTAACAAAATAATTTTGTATTTAATACAATAAAATTAAAAAAGGAGAAATAGTTGTGCTAGATTTAAACCAAGATGTAAAATATGTTAAAGGAGTAGGACCTAATAGAGTACTTTTATTAAATAAATTAGGAATATATACATTAAAGGATTTAATTACATATTATCCAAGAGAACATGAAGATAGAAGTAAGCCTAATAAAATTGCAGATTTAGTAGATGGACAAGATGCTCTTATAGAGGCTGTTTGTGTATCAAAACTAAACGAAATAAGAACAAGAAGAAAAAATATGACAATATATAAGCTAATAGTTAGAGATGATACAGCAACAGCAGTATTAACTTGGTATAATCAAGGATACTTAAAAAAAATTTTTAATATTGGTGAAAAATATACATTCTATGGAAAAGTAACAATTAAAGATGGAGTAACACAAATAATTTCACCTACATTTGATGTAGAGGGAAAAAACAAAAATACAGGTAAAATAATACCAATATATCCGCTTACACACAATTTATCTCAAAATACAATAAGGCAAATTATTGAAAATGGACTTAATTTAGTAAAAAATAAGTTACAAGAAACATTACCACAATATATATTAAATGAATATAATTTAAAAGAAATTAATTTAGCAATTAATAGCATACATTTCCCTCAAGATTTTGCAGATTTTGAAAGTGCAAGAAAAAGACTAGTATTTGAAGAATTGTTAAGCACACAACTTGCTTTATCAAGTTTAAAAAATATGAATATAATGGATAATACAGGAATTAAATTTAATAAAGAAGTAAAAATGTCTGATGTTATTTCTGAATTACCATTTAAGCTAACAAAAGCACAGCTTAGAGTATTAGAAGAAATAGATAATGATATGGAAGCATCTAAACCAATGAATAGGTTACTACAGGGAGATGTAGGCTCTGGAAAAACTGTTGTAGCAATTATTGCTGCATATAAAGCTGTTAAAAGTGGGTACCAAATGACAATTATGGCTCCAACAGCAATACTTGCTTCACAACATATGGAGGAATTTAGCAAAATTTTAAACAAATTTGGAATTAGATGTGAATTACTAATTAGTGGAATCACCAAAAAGAGAAAAGAGGATATTTTAAACAGATTAAAAGAAGGCGAAATTGATGTATTAATAGGTACGCATGCAATTCTAGAAGAAAATGTAGTATTTAAAAATTTAGGTTTAGTAGTAACAGATGAACAACACAGATTTGGTGTAAAGCAAAGGAAAGTTATATCTGAAAAAGGGAATAATCCAGATATATTAGTTATGACTGCAACACCAATACCTAGAACTTTAGCATTAATTTTATATGGAGATTTAGATATATCCATTATTGATGAATTGCCACCAAATAGGAAGAAAATAGATACATTTGCTGTAACAAAAGGAATGGAAGAAAGAGTAAACAACTTTATAAAAAAACAAATAGATGAAGGAAGACAAGCATATATAGTATGCCCATTAGTGGAAGAAAATGAAGAAATAAATGCAAAATCGGTTATGGAATTAGCAGATAAATATAAAAACAGTATATTCAAAGACTACAAAGTAGAATATATGCATGGTAAAATGAGACCCAAAGAAAAAGACGCCATAATGGAATTATTTAAAAATGGAGAAATAGATATATTAATTTCTACTACTGTAATTGAAGTAGGGGTTAATGTTCCAAATGCAAGTATTATGATTGTAGAAAATGCAGAAAGATTTGGACTTGCACAGCTACATCAATTAAGAGGTAGAGTAGGTAGAGGGGAATATAAATCTTATTGTATTTTGAAATATAATGGAAATTCTGAAATAATACGAAAACGTATGAAGGTAATGCAAGAAACTAACAATGGTTTTATAATTTCAGAAAAAGATTTAGAACTAAGAGGCTCAGGAGAATTTTTTGGAACAAAACAACATGGTTTGCCAGAATTTAAAATAGCAAATTTATTTGAAGATATGCCTATTTTAAAATTAGCACAAAGTGCAGCAACAAAAATTTTAGATAAAGACGTAAAATTAGAAAATAAAGAAAATGAAAAGTTAAAACAAATCGTAAAAGAAAAGTTTGGAAATAGATTAGAAATTTAAAGTATTAAAAAAGGGTTTCAAAAATAGAAACCCTCATTTTTACCATATATTATAAATCAAAGTAAGTTTTATAAATTAAGAAAACTTTCTAAACCAAGTTTAATCATTTGATTTAAAGAATTTTGTCTATCTTCAGCAGATGCTTCCTCATTAGAATAGTAAGTATCAACAACAGTAGCAAGACATGCAGCTTTTTTATTTAATAATTTTGCATTATAAAATAAAGCGAAACTTTCCATTTCAGCACCTGCAATGTCGTATTCTTTCGGAACTCGTAAAAGCATTTCATCAACACTTGTCATATACTTGTCAAAAACTTCAGAACAAAGAATATTGCATTTTGTAATAGAAAAATTCAAATTTTTTGCTGTTTCTTCAATAACTTTATTTAATTCTGGAGTTGCATTTATATAATGGCAAATATCATTATTCAAAGTTAAAGCATAATTGCCTTCAGTATATGAATTTTCAACTAATAAAATATCAAATAAATTTAATTCCTTTTTATAACTTCCACAAGAGCCTAATCTAATAATATTTTCTACATCGTAGAACTTATATAACTCATAAGAATAAATTCCCATACTAGGCATTCCCATACCGTGAAGCCATAACAGTAACTTCTTTTCCATTATATAGCCCTGTATATGCAAAAATATTCCTAATACTATTAACAAGTTTGGCATTTTCTAAATAATTATCAGCAATTAATTTTGCACGTAAAGGATCTCCAGGCATTAGTACGGTTTTTGCAATTTCTCCTTTTTTTGCTTCTATATGTGGTGTCATAGTAACCTCCTTAAAATTAATATATTAAACAAATTTATTACATACTGATGTTCAGACTATTAGTGTTTAATTGATAGGTAAATGTATATAAATATTTTGAACAGTCGCCATTCCCCAATGAAACTGTATAAAATGTTTACACATTTCAACAGTTTCTATTGGTCCCCACTTATGGCTCCTCATCGTTCTTCAATATTTATATACATTTACCTATCAATTTTAAAAAAGTAAAATACACTGAACTGTAATTATTATATACTAATTTATTAATATTAGTCTAGAAAAAAAATAAAAAATATGATAAAATAGCATAAAACTTGTAAAAGAGGTAGGAGATAAATTAATGAATGTTGGATTTGTTTCATTAGGATGTAGTAAGAATTTAGTAGATACAGAAATGATGATAGGAACATTTAAAGAGCATAAATTTAATATAGTTAATAATCCAGAACAAGCAGATATTATTTTAATAAACACATGTGGATTTATAGAAAGTGCAAAAGAAGAAGCAATTAATACAATTTTAGAAATGGCAGAATATAAAAAAAGAAGATGTAAATATATAATTGCAACAGGATGCCTAGTGCAAAGGTATGAAAACGAACTAAAAAAAGCATTACCTGAAGTTGATTTATTTATTAATTGTGATAGTTACGAAAAATTCTGGAAAAAAGTAGAAGAAATAATAAAAGCAGAAGATAATAAAGAGAATTATAGTTTAAATTATGAAAATAGAATTATTACAACAGGAGATAAAATGGCATACTTAAAAATTGCAGAAGGTTGTAGCAATAGATGTACATATTGTGCTATTCCATACATAAGAGGTCCGTTTGTTAGTAGAAAAATGGAGGAAATATTAAAAGAAGCAAATGAACTTGCCAAAAGCGGAATAAAGGAATTAATTGTAATTGCACAAGATACAACAAAATATGGTATAGATTTATATGGTGAGCCTAAGCTATCTGAATTATTAGAAAACTTATGTAAAATAGATGGAATAACATGGATAAGATTTTTATATGCATATCCAGAAACAATAACCGATGAATTAATTCAAACTGTTAAGAAAAATGATAAAATATGCAAATATTTTGATATTCCAATACAACATATTTCAAATGATATTTTAAAAAGAATGAATAGAAGAAGTAATGGAGAATCTATTAGAAATCTAATGAATAAAATTAGAAAGGAAATACCAGAAGTAATATTAAGAACTACTGTAATAGTGGGATTTCCAGGTGAAACAAAAGAAAACTTTAATGAATTATATAATTTTATAAAAGAAGTTAAATTTGATAAATTAGGTGCATTTATGTATTCTAAAGAAGATGGAACACCTGCAGCTAAATTAAAGAATCAGATACATCCAATGACCAAAAAAAGTAGATATAATCAAATAATGCAATTACAAAAAGAAATATCAAAACAAAATTTGAAAAATAAATTGAACAAAGAATACTTAACACTAATTGAAGGCAAATCATTTGACAATAACTACTATATTGGAAGAACATATATGGATGTTCCAGATATGGATGGGGTAGTATATATAAAAAATGATTTTAAGGAAGTAGAAAAAATTGGAGAATTTGTTAAGTGTAAAATAGTAGATATAAGAGATTATGATTTAATAGCAGAATGTGTAAATGAATATGCCTTGAAATAGTAACAAAATCATGTTAAAATAAATTTTACAATTTTTAATAAGGGGAAATAAAATGTTAGATGTTATAATTGATACATTATTAGATAGTATAAAGTTATTACCGTTTTTATTTATTGCATATCTACTTATGGAATATATAGAGCATAAAACAAGTAAAAAAACAAAAAATATAATAAAAAAATCTGGTAAATTTGGACCAGTTATAGGTGCTACATTAGGTATATTTCCACAATGTGGTTTTTCAGCTATTGCAGCAAACTTATATGCAGGAAGAATTATTACTTTAGGTACATTAATTGCAATTTTTCTATCCACTTCTGATGAAATGCTTCCAATTCTAATATCAGAAGGTGCATCAATTGAAATAATTTTAAAAATATTGTTAATTAAACTTATAATTGGAATTGTAGCAGGATTACTTATTGATTTAGTTATACAAATTAAAAAAATTAAAGTAAATGATGAAGATGAAGAAAAAATAGGAGAAATATGTGAACATGAACATTGCCATTGTAGTGAAGAAGGAATATTAAAATCATCTTTAAGACACACAATTAGTATATTCATATATATAATAATTGTTTCATTTATATTAAATACAGTAATACACTTTATAGGTGAAGAAAATTTGTCAAGCCTAATATTAAATAATTGGATACTAGGACCAATTATTGCTGGTTTAATAGGATTAATACCAAATTGTGCATCATCTGTAATATTAACACAGTTATATTTAGAAAACGTAATAAATATTTCAACAATGATATCTGGTTTATTAGTAGGAGCGGGAGTTGGAATATTAATACTTTGTAAAGTGAATAAAAATGCAAAAGAAAATATAAAAATAATAACTTTATTATATTGTATTGGAGTAATATCAGGATTTATTATACAAGCAATTGGAATAAAATAGTGTTTACACTATTTTATTTCCAATTGTTCTCCAAGTTCTTCATTTTTATCTTCTACTTGTTTATATTCTTCTAGCACAGATGTACAATGAGGACACCTGCTAGCTTTTATATTAATTTCAGATAAACAATATGGGCATATTTTTGTTGTTGGCTCAGGTGGAGTAGATACAGTTTTTTCTTTTTTCTTCTTTCTATTTTTGAAAAATTTAGGTTGTTTTTCAAGTTTTTTATTTATATCTTTAGCCTTTTCTTCAATTGTTTTATTTAATTTATTTATATATCTAACCATAAGAAATACGGAAAAAGCAATAATTAAAAAATTTATTACATTTGTTAAAAAAGAGCCATATTTTATAGATGTATTTCCAAAATTAATTGTTAAATTATTAAAATCAATTTTTCCAGTAAAAATAGAAACAAAAGGCATTACTATATCATTTACTAAAGAATTTACAATTTTTTGAAAAGCACCACCAATAATAACACCTATTGCTAAATCTATTACATTTCCTCGCGTAGCAAATTGTTTGAATTCTTTCCACATAATGTATCACCTCTATATAAAATAATATGATAAAAGTAGAAAAATGTCAAATTTGCTGTGGAATTCCTTTAGTCTAACTTATATATTGAGACGTACACTAGTTTCTGTTAAAACTCCTTGTTCTTTATCCCAAATTTTTATTTTATTACCTTTTTTATCTATTAGATAAACACATTCTGTATCATCATCAAGTTCTGCTTCACACAAAGATCTAGATTTATTCCTATGCAATTTAAATAATCCGACTACTTTCATATAAATTGCTTTATTTTCTATATCTTTAACAACATCGTAATCCCAACAGAACGGTTGAAGGAAACGAACATCGCTAGTCATTTCATAGCACAACGTTTTATTACCATTCCTTTCACTTTCTCCTTTATAACATATTTCTACATCTGTTACATTCATATAAAAATTATTATTAAGAAGAAATTTACTACCAATAATGAAAATATCAAATATAACAAGGATAGTTATAAGAACAGCAATAATAACTGAAAATATTTTATTTTTTCTATATCCTTTTAGATAATCAATCTGTTCATTTTGATTATTTAATAGTTCAGTAGAAATATCTGCATTAACATTTTCCAGCATAGATTTACATTGTTTACATGTTTTTAAATGTTCTTCAATAAATTTGTTGGTTGATTCATTAGTTAGTTTATCAATATAATTAGGTAATAAATCTTTTATAATATCACAATCTACTTGTTTCATATAATGTCCTCCTTTTTTAATTTTTGCTTTCCTCTAAAGAAAGTAACTCTTGCCCAGTTTTCACTTTTATGTAGTATCCTGCCAATATCTCTAAATGTTAAATCTCCGATTAACTTTAAATACATTACTTCCCTTGTATTTGCATCTAATTTTTGAAGGGATTCATATAATTTCAATTTACTACTATTACTAATATATTCTTCTTCAATATTTTTACTATCCATTATATCTAGTTCATCAATAGATATAGTTTGCATTGAAATATTTTTCTTTGTTTTTTTATATAGAACTTTTTTTGCAATTGAGCGAAGCCATACAGAAATTTCGCAATCGCCTCGAAATTTATTTATTTGGTCTATTGCTATAACAAATGTTTCTTGCATAATTTCTTCTGACAATTCTAAATTTCCTGTAATAAGAAAAATATAGTGTTTTATTAAGTTAGCATATTTTTTATAAATTTCTTCAATGTTTTCCATTACTTTTCCCCTTCTATAAATATAGTGTAAAATTTTGTTAAATTTGTTACACATATTTATAAAAAAATGAAATTTTTTATTTTGAAAATACGATATTTAAATAAATTGCTATTTTTCAAAATAATTATAGCCTAATTTTTAAAACTTAGCAAATTTAAATTTTTATCTTCTAAAAATAAAAAAAATGTTATATAATATTAGCATAAAATACAAAAGGAGAAAATAGCAATATGAACACACTTATAAAAATGCTATCTAATTCTAAAAAATTTAATAGCTATATAGAAAATATAAAAAATAAAAAAAGTCCAGTTATGCTAACTGGGCTTACAGATGTTAGTAAAACTTACTTTACTTATGGAACAAGTAAATATTTGAAGAGGAAAATTTGTATAATTACATACAACGAAATACAAGCAAAAAGATTAGTAAAAGACATTAGTTACTTTGATGAAAATGTAGTTTTATTACCTAAAAGAGAAATTGTAACATATGATTATGTTGCTGAAAGTAAAGATTTACCATATGAAAGAATAGAAGCATTAAATAAAATTTATGAAAATAAGGCACCAATAATTGTTACAACTATAGAAGCATTAATGCAAAGAATAATACCAAAAAACGTATTATACAAAAATTTACTAAGTTTTAATGTAGGTAAAACATATAATTTAGAGGATATAAAGAAAAACTTAATATTACTAGGTTACACTAGATGTGATTTAATAGAAGCAAAAGGACAGTTTAGTGTAAGAGGTGGAATTTTAGATATTGCTATAACAGATAAAAAAGGAGTTAGAATTGAATTTTGGGGAGATGATGTCGATTCCATAAGGTATTTTAATATATCAAGTCAGCGTTCTACAGAAATGATAGATGAGGTTACAATATACCCTTGTCATGAATTTGTTTTAGATAGAAATTTAGAAGAAGTTTGTAAAGAAATTGAAAATAAATATGATGAAGAAAAATTTGAAAATGTAGTAAAAAATGACATAGAATTAATAAATTCTGGAAATTATATTAGTAAAATAGATAAATACTATGATATTTTCTATAAAAATACAACTAATTTGTTAGACTATATAGAAGATGATTATATAATATTTTTAGATGAAGCAAATAAAATAAAGGCAAGGGCAAATAATGTTTTAATAGATAATCAAAATGTTCAAAAAATATTATTAGAGAAAGAAAAAATAATTCCAGAAGCATTAAGTAATATTTTTGAATATGAAGATATAGTGGGACAGATTTTAAAAAAGCAAACAGTATATTTAGAAAAACAAGACACCAGTTTTATAGATGAAAACAAATTAAATGCAAAAAGAAATGGAATTAATTTTATAACAAGAGAAGTTAACTTTTATAAAAGTGGTATGGAATTATTTTTAGAAGAAGTACAAACAGCAATAAATGAAAAAAAGACAGTAGTTGTATTAGGTGGAAATGAGCAAAATAGCCAAAAAATATCTTTATTATTATTAGAAAAAGAAATACCACATAAATATATGGAAAATTTAGATAAAGATATCCCAAATAGCATTGTAATAGTATCAACAGGAGTTTTTTCAACAGGTTTTGAGTGCTATGATTTGAATTTATTAGTTATTAGTAGTGAGGAACTATTTAATAAAGATACTAAAAAGAGAAAAAAAGCACATACGGATTTTACAAATGGGGAAAAGGTAGTATTTGCAGACTTAAAAATTGGAGATTATGTAGTGCATAAAACTCATGGAATAGGGCAGTTTATAGGTGTAAATACAATAAAAGCAGATAATATAACAAAAGATTATATAAAAATAAGGTATAGAGATGATGATATTTTATATATTCCAACAAATCAGTTAGATAATATTAGGAAATATATAGGTGGAGGAGAAGCACTACCAAAGTTAAATAGGTTAGGTAGCAAAGAGTGGTCAAATACAAAGAAAAAAGTAAAATCTAATTTACAAGAAGTTGCAAGGAACTTAATAGAATTATATGCGAAAAGACAGAAAATAAAAGGTTATGCATTTGAAAAAGATACACCATGGCAAACACAATTTGAAAATAGTTTTCCATATGTAGAAACAGATGACCAATTAAGATGTATTGAAGAAGTAAAAAAAGATATGGAAACAGATAAGCCTATGGATAGACTTTTATGTGGTGATGTTGGATATGGAAAAACAGAAGTAGCAATAAGAGCAGCTTTTAAAGCATGCATGTCACAAAAACAAGTAGCATATTTGGTGCCTACAACAGTTCTTGCAAATCAACAATATGAAAGTTTCAAAGAAAGAATGGAAGATTTTGCAATAAGGGTAGAATTGTTAAATAGATTTAGAACTAAAAAAGAACAACAAGAAGTTATAAAAAAGTTAAAACTTGGAGAAGTAGATGTTGTTATTGGAACACATAGAATTCTAAGTAAAGATGTAGAATTTAAGGATTTAGGTTTATTAATTATTGATGAAGAACATCGTTTTGGAGTAAAGGACAAAGAAAAAATTAAAGAGTTAAAAGCAAATATAGATGTTTTAACTATGACAGCAACACCAATTCCAAGAACGCTTCATATGTCTATTGTTGGAGTAAGGGATATGTCTGTAATATATGAGCCACCACAAAATAGACGTCCAGTACAAACTTATGTATTAGAATATGATGAAGAAGTAGTAAAAGAAGCAATTACTAGAGAATTAGAAAGAGATGGACAGGTTTTTTATTTATATAATAATGTTGAAGGAATTATAAAGAAAAGTGAAGATATAAAAAATCTTGTTCCAGAAGCTAAAGTAGGATATGCACATGGGAAAATGTCTGGTAGAGAATTAGAAGAAATTATGATGGACTTTATAAACAAAAAAATAAATGTGCTAGTTTGTACAACAATATTAGAATCTGGAATTGATATACCAAATGCAAATACAATAATTGTAGAAAATGCGGATAGATTAGGTTTAGCACAACTATATCAAATTAGAGGTAGAGTAGGAAGAAGTAATATACAAAGTTATGCATATATTACTTATAAACCAGACAAACTATTATCAGAGGTTGCAGATAAAAGGTTAAAAGCAATAAAGGAATTTACAGAATTTGGCTCAGGTTTCAAAATTGCAATGCGTGATTTAGAAATAAGAGGAGCGGGAAGTTTACTTGGAGAAATACAACATGGGCATATGGATCAAGTCGGATATGATACTTATTGTAAATTATTAGATGAAGTTATAAAAGAAATGCAAGGAGTAGAAGTGCCTCAAGAAATAGATGTACAAATAGATATTAATGTATCTAGCTATATACCAGATGATTATATAGAAAATAGCAGTCAAAAAATAGAGATTTATCAAAATATAGCACTTTGTAGAAACGAAGAGGATATACAAAATGTTATAGATGAAATTATAGATAGATATGGTCAAATGCCTGAAGAGGTAAACAATTTACTTGAAATTGCACGTATTAAAGAACTTGCAAAAAAAGCTTTTGTAATTAAAATTTCTGAAAGACGAGACAGTATAGTATTTAATTTTGATGCAAACAAATTTAATTTAGATGTTGTTGATAAATTAATAAAAACATACAGGAATCAAATAAAGTTTTCACCAGGGAAAGAGCCATACATAACATATAAAGTGTTAGACAATTCAGATTCAGTAATAATAAAGAAAATAAAAGGCTTTTTAAAAGAAATAATTAGTTAGAAATTATAGCTTATTATAAAAGGAGAAAAAATATGCATGTTATAACGAGTAAAGATAATGAAATTATAAAAAATATTCGTAAATTAAAAGACAAGAAATATAGAGAACTTAATAATAAATATTTAATAGAAGGCATAAAATTAATAGAAGAAGCAATTGAAGAAAATGCAAAAATAGATACAATTGTGGTATGTGAAGATTGCATAGAAAATAAGGCTATTGAACAAAAACTATTATATGAAATTGCAAAGTATAATTGCTTGTACGTATCTGAGAAAGTTTTTAGTGCTGTAACAGAGGTAACAAATCCACAGGGAATTTTAGCTGTAATAGAGAAGGAAGACAAAAAAGAAGATATAGACTATAACCAAGATGTAATTGTGGTTTTAGATGGAATACAAGATCCAGGAAATTTAGGAACAATATTAAGAACTGTTGATAGTGTTCGGGTTAAATCAAATAATTATATCTAATAAAACAACAGATGCATATAATCCAAAAGTTATTAGGTCAACAATGGGAGCAATATTTAGAGTTAAAGTTATAATTTCTGAAGACATGGTAAAAACATTAAAAGAAATAAAAAAACACAAATTCAAAGTTATTGCAACATCTTTACAAACAAATGATAGTATTTATGATATAAACTATAATAAAAAAGCATTAGTTATTGGAAATGAAGCAAATGGGGTATCAGATGAAATATTAAAAATATGTGATTCTAAAGCTAAAATTCCAATGTTAGGTAAAACAGAAAGTTTAAATGCTTCTGTTGCAACAAGCATTATTTTATATGAGTATGTTAGGCAAAAAATTTCAAATAAATAACAAAAAATAAGTATTCTTAATTTTATTTTATAAGAATACTTATTTTTAAGTTAAACAATTAATTATTAATACTATTGAGTTAATATTCCTAATATAATAGGGTAAATTTCATTATAATTATTTTCCCATTTCTCGGCTATTAATTTTGCTTGCTCTCGTGAATCAGCTTGCAATTTTATTTCAAAATTAGTTACATTATTTTTTACCAATTTGCAAGTTACAATAAATTCATGTTCATTTCTTGGAAAAAATTCAGAAACAGCATGATTATTGTTTTGAACATCATCAACTTCTTCTTTTAAAGCATTATCTATTTGTAACTTCATAATTCCAGGTAATAAATCATCTGTTAAAGACAGAGTTTCTTTCCCAATATCAGTTATTTTATACATTGTTTTATCTTCCTTGGTATATCCTATAATATATTTATTTTCTAACAAATCTAATAAAAATTGTTGAAAATAAAAGTAATTCATTTCTTTAATAGATAATATAAGCTTTAATAAATTATCATTATCTATTGGTTTATTTAGTTTATTTAAAATATATAAAATTAAAACTTTATTTTCTGCTAGAGTTTCATTATCTTCGTTTAATTTCATGAAAGACGACATCCTTTCTTATTTTGTTAGCAATTTTTCTATATTTTCCCATACAGTGTCACTATATATTTTCCTTTCAGAAGAAAAAGGAAGTATTATACTAAAAGATATTCCTAAATCTTTTTTCATTTCATTAACATAATCATCTACTTTAGTTGGTGCAATTTTATCAGCTTTATTAGCAAGAACGATAAATGGCAGATTTGATTTCTTAATATAGTTATACATTAACTTATCATTAGCAGTAGGCTTGTGACGAATATCTATTAAAAATATTATTAAAGAAATAGTATTTCTTTTTACTAAATATTCTTCAGTAAATTTATTAACTTTTTCTTGTTCTACTTTAGACATTTTACTATATCCATATCCAGGCAAATCTACAAAATAGAAAGAATTATCAATATTATAAAAATTAATTTGTCTTGTTTTTCCTGGCTCGCTACTAGTTCTTGCTAAGGATTTTCTATTAACCATAGTATTGATAAATGAAGATTTACCAACATTAGATTTTCCAACCAAAACAATTTCAGGTAATTCATTTGTAGGATATTGTTTTGAATTAACAGCAGAAATTTCAAATTTTGGATTTTTAATTATCATATCTAGTTCCTCTATTCTTTTTAGGATTTTTAATATCACAAATTAGTAACAAATATATTTTATCTTATTTTTTTGGTGCTAATTTTTCTATTCCACCCATATATGGACGAAGCACTTTTGGAATATTTATACTTCCATCTTCATTGTAATTATTTTCAAGTAGTGCAATTAACATACGAGGTGGAGCAACTACAGTATTATTCAAAGTATGAGCAAAGTAATTTCCTTTATCACCTTTTATACGAATACCTAAACGTCTAGCTTGTGCATCTGTTAAATTAGAACAACTTCCAACTTCAAAATATTTCTTCTGTCTAGGACTCCAAGCTTCTACATCTACACTTTTTGCTTTTAAATCTGCCAAATCTCCACTACAACATTCTAAAGTACGAACAGGTATATCTAAGCTTCTAAATAGTTCTACTGTATATGACCACATTTTATCATACCATTCATAACTTTCTTCTGGCTCACATACTACAATCATTTCTTGCTTTTCAAATTGATGAATACGGTAAATGCCACGTTCTTCAATTCCATGAGCACCTTTTTCTTTTCTAAAACAAGGAGAATAAGATGTCATAGTATAAGGTAAGTCAGCTTTTTGTAGAATTTGGTCTTTAAATTTACCAATCATAGAATGTTCACTAGTACCAATTAAATATAAATCTTCTCCTTCAATTTTATACATCATTGCATCCATCTCTTCAAAACTCATAACACCTGTAACAACGTCAGAACGTATCATAAACGGTGGAATACAATAGGTAAAACCTTTATTAATCATAAAGTCTCTTGCGTAAGATAATACAGCAGAATGAAGTCTAGCTATATCTCCAGTTAAATAGTAAAATCCATTACCAGCAACTCTTCTTGCAGAATCTAAATCAATTCCGCAAAAAGATTCCATAATATCAGCATGATATGGTATTTCATAATTTGGTACAAAAGGCTCTCCAAATTTTTGAACTTCAACATTTTTTGAATCATCTTCACCTATTGGAACAGATTCATGAATAATATTAGGTATTTTCATCATTCTAGTTTTTATTTCTAATGCAAGTTCTGATTCCATTTTTTCATTTTCAACTAATTCATTATTTATTGAAACAACTTGATTTTTAAGCTCTTGTGCTTCATCCTTTTTTCCATTTTTCATTAATATACCAATTTCAGAACTTAAGCTATTACGTTTAGAACGTAATTCATCACCTCTTAGTTTTACATTCCTATTTTTCTCGTCTAAGTCTAGTACTTCATCAACTAAAACAAGTTTATGATTTTGAAATTTTTTTCTTATGTTTTCCTTAACGATATCTGGATTTTCTCTTAAAAATTTAATATCTATCATAAAATTCCCCCCTATAAAACAAAAACGCCCTTATACAAACATAAGGACGAATAAAATTCGCGGTGCCACCTTAATTACTAACAAAAGTTAGCATCTTAATAATGTTATAACCCACATTACCCGGTTTCGCTTTACGAAAAGCAATAAAAGTAGATTCTCAAAAACGTTATAACCTACTTCCACCAACTGCAGGCTCTCTATATATAACAAATAATTGATACTATTCTTTTATTATTGCCATTTTTAATGTAATTATTTTATCACAATAAAATTAAAAATACAAGAGCATCATATTGACAAAAAATAGCATATAAAAAATATATTATAAAAATTCAATAATAATAACCAAAAATATTCATATAATGAATTATGGGGTGTTTTTTATGGGGCAAAAAGGACTTGATTTTAAACATAAAGAAGTAGTTAATATTAATGATGGCAAAAGGCTAGGATATGTGCAAGATGTAACAGCAGATTTAGAAACAGGAATTATTACATCTATAATAGTTGCAAGAAAGAGAATAGATATAGTAGGTTTGAATTTATGAGAGTTCGTAAGAAAAAAGACTATGTTACAAAAGAGAATCAAAAAAGGACAGGCTATACAGTAAAAGAAAAATTTGAGTATGATGTGATTTGTAAAGTAGAATTGTATGTTTAAGGGGAGCATATGAAAGTATGCTTTTCTTTTGACAGAAAAACAAAACAAAATTTCGCAAAAATATTGAAAATATAATTAATATATGATATAAATAGTATAACAAAAATTAATATAGAACGGAGAATAAAAATGCAAAAAAATGAAAATAATATAATAATTTATCAAGATGAAAATGGAATCACGAAAGTTACTGTTAGATTTGTAGATGAGGATATATGGCTAACTCAAAATCAAATTGCAGAAATATATGAGACAACTCAACAAAATGTAAGTTTACATATAAACAATATATATAAAGATAAAGAATTAGAACAGAATTCAACTCACAAGGAATTCTTGTTAGTTCAAAAAGAAGGAAATAGAAATGTAAAAAGAAATATAGATCATTATAATTTAGATATGATTATAGCATTAGGATATAGAGTACAATCACAAGTTGCAACAAGATTTAGAGTATGGGCAACACAAAGATTGCATGAATATATTCAAAAAGGTTTTGCTCTTGATGATGAAAGATTAAAACAAGGTGGGAATAGATATTTTAGAGAATTATTGCAAAGAATTAGAGATATACGTTCATCTGAAAGAAACTTTTATCAACAAGTAACTGACATCTATGCAACATCAATAGACTATGACCCACGAGCAGATTTAACAAAGAAATTTTTTGCAACAGTACAAAACAAGTTGCACTATGCAGTTCATGAACATACAGCAGCAGAGATTATATATGAAAGGGTTGACAATGAGAAACCATTTGTTGGCATGACTAATTTTAAAGGAGATTATATAACAGTTGATGATGTAAAGATAGCAAAAAATTATCTTTCAGAAATTGAATTACAAAGACTTAATTTGTTAGTTTCTCAATTTTTAGATTATGCGGAATTCCAAGCATTAGAGCAAAGAGCAATGACAATGAATGATTGGATAGAGGAACTGGATAATCAAATAATACAAAATAGAAGGAAATTACTTGAAGGTAATGGAACAATATCTCATAAGGATGCAATAGAAAAAGCAGAAAGAGAATTTAATCTATACAGAGAAAGAGAAATGAAACAATTGGAAAGTGATTTTGATAAGATGATAAAATTGCTAAATGAAAATAAAAAGTAAACGTTTTGCCGATGTCAGCAAAACAATCAAAATGCCTAAAAATGCAGAAAAATAATAGAGGATATGAAATTAACAAGATATGCTTTGAAACATCAATGAAATTTTTAAAGAAATTAAATTTAATTTAGCTATAAATGGAGATATATAAATGTATTATAGTTATGTAATGGGAATGAATGAAGAAATATACGAGTTAGAAAAAGATGGATTTATCATAGAAAAAAATGATAATGATTTTATGATTATTTTTAATAAAGAGTTGGAAAATAAATGGGAAGAGTTTGTATATAAACATTTGAAAGTAGAATATTGGAATGAATATATAACAGATAATGAGATAATATTTATATTTCATTTAAAAGATGGCTTTAAAAGGTATGTTGTTAAGAACTTTGAAAATGATGAAGTTTTAAAACTATGTGAAAAACTTTGTGATTGTAAGTTTGAATCAATAGAAAAAATGATAAAAAATAATAAATTTTATAAGGAAAAATTATGTTAAAAGAGGTTATATTTGTTCAACTATTCAAGCGATTTGTAGAAATATTGTATATATTTATAAATTCATTGAAGTTGAGTTTATATAATAAAAAATTATAGAGTTTAATTGAAAAGATACTTTAGTAATGGATAAAGATTTTGAAAAACTAATAAATGAAGCTAAGAAATTAGCAGTAAAAAGAAAATTAAGTGAGTATTCATCTTGTGGGCATGTGGGTTGCACCTTGCTTACAAAACGATGATTATAAAAAGAATGTGGAAATGGCGAGAAAAAATGGAATTCAAGGTATATTTTTTGAGGATGGTTATAAATTAAAAAATGATTTAAAAGAAATCAATATAATTTAATAGAAAAACTAAGATTCTATTAAAAATAATACTTAAAAAACCTTGAATTTTGTGAGATTAACAAAAGTTGAAAAATTATGTAAAATGTAGTACAATTTAATTATAAAAATTAGTTGGAGGAAAAATCTTATGAAATTTGACTATGAAGGAAAAGCTCAAGATGATGGTATTATATTTACCTATGATAACTATAACAGAGCAATTTATTTTAGGCGGGAAGAAGGAGAAATTAAGGAGTATGAAATAACTGCAAATGAAATGTCATTAAAAGTACAATACAAATGTGCATTACAAAGACAACAAGCAATTTTGGTAAAATTTATTCTTATTATATTCAGCTTTGTATTATTTGACTTAACTGATGTTAAAACAACTTATATTTATGCATTAATAAGCATGCTTACGTTTGTTTATATAGTTATAAAAATATATAGTAT
>CALXRX010000006.1 GCA_944390975.1 uncultured Clostridia bacterium
GATTTATAATTCCATTTACAAAAAATTTCGACATTTTTAATATTTCTGTTTGTACGGTATCGTATGCTTTAATATCTGCTACATAATCTTTTTTTAAGCGAGCAGAAACCTCATTAGTTGTTAATTTTAAATGTTCATATAACATATTCCTAATAGTTTCTTTTGGATAAAAATTATTAATATTACTAAATGCTTCTGCCATATCATCTGCATTTTTATACCATTTTTTATTTAATGTTGTTGCCAATTCTTGGTTATTATTTTTTAGAGCAACAATTAAATCTTTTCCTATAATTAAATGTTCAGTTAATAACTGTTCAATAACATCTGCAATGGAGTTTCCATAGTATTTTCTAAAAACATTAGCAATATCTTTGGGATTTTCTAATAAGCGATTTTGAGTAGCATCCAAATCTTTTAAATTATCAGAAATACTAATTAAAAGCATACGAGTCCACAAAATATGTTCTAACCATACTAAGTTCATTTGTGTTAATAAATTGACTTGGTCTATACTATAATAAATTCTATTATTATTATGCGGATAAATATAAATTTGTTGACCCACGCGTAAATTATATGGATTTAAATCTAAATTTGTATTTATAATTTCTTGTATTGTTACACCATATTGCATAGCTAAATTATATAAAGTATCACCAGGTCTAATGGTATATAAAATAGGATAATTGTTCATAAATTCCCTCCTGATATAGAATATTAAATATAAATAAAAATGTTTCCAATAAAAAATAAAATATGAATTTAAAAATCCATATTTCATTTTTATATTAATTAATTATTTATTTAGTTACTAATTATTTATTATTATTTTTTTATTAATTCAGAATTATTTTCTAATTTATTTTCTTCATTAATTTTTTTCATTGAATTTTCTTTTTGTTTTAAATTATCCTTTGCAACAGTCATAAGCAATTTTATTCTGTTTGTTTGATTTGCTTCACTAGCACCAGGATCATAATCAACAGGTGAAATATTTGCTTCAGGAAATTTATTTCTAATAGTTTTAATAACACCTTTGCCAACAACATGGTTTGGTAGGCAAGCAAATGGTTGAACACATACAATATTAGGAATATCATTTTCTATATATTCAATCATTTCAGCTGTTAAAAACCATCCTTCACCAGTTTGGTTACCAATTGATAATACATCTTGTACTTTTTCTTCCAAATGCCAAATATCACAAGGAGGCAAATAATTCTTTTTAGAATTTGCAAGAGCTATTCTTAAATCTTTTTCAAAAATATCAATCAAATTAATTGCAATTTTTGAAATTTTTGAAGAAGTTTTATTAGTTTTTAATAAATTATTAAACGTAATTTTATGAGTAGCCATAAATTTAACAAATCCCATAAAATCAGGTAAAATAACTTCTGCTCCTTCTTTTTCTAATAAATCAGCTACAAAATTATTTCCAAAAGGATGATATTTAATTAATACTTCTCCTACAATACCAACTTTTGGTTTTTTTACACTAGTATCTAATTCTATTTTTTCAAAATCATTTACAATATCATAAATACTTTGTTTAAATTGTTTACTATTTGTGTTTTGTACCAACTTCTTGCATTTATCCATCCATACATCAAACAATTTTTGAGTTTCACCTTTGTGTATTTCATAAACTCTATTTTTAGTTAGCATTTTTTGTAATAAATCACCATAAATTACAGCACGTATTAATTTTTCAACCATAGGAATAGTTAATTTAAATCCACTATTTTTTTCCATACCAACAACATTAAAAGATATAACAGGAACTTGTTCAAAACCTGCATCTTTAAGTGCTTTACGAATAAATCCTATATAGTTTGTAGCTCTACAACCACCACCAGTTTGAGACATAATAAGAGCTGTTCTATTTAAATCATATTTACCAGATTCTAATGCCTCAATCATTTGACCAGTAGTTAAAATAGAAGGATAACAAGCATCATTATTTACATATTTTAACCCTGTTTCAACTGTGTGAGGGGTACATTCTTTTAATAATTCTACATTATACCCACAAGAAGCAACAGCAGTTGTAATTAATTCAAAGTGAATAGGTGCCATTTGTGGTACTAAAATAGTATAGTCTTTACGCATATCTTTAGTGAAAGGAATTTTATTTACAGCATAATTTCCTTCTTTTTCAGTAGATTGTTTTTTTGCTAAACGTTTTTCCATGCTTGCAAGTAAAGAACGAATACGTATACGTACAGCACCTAAGTTGTTAACTTCATCAATTTTAATTAAAGTATACATTTTTTCATAGCTAGATAAAATTTCTTCTACTTGGTCAGTTGTAACAGCATCTACACCACAGCCAAAGGAATTTAACTGAATTAATTCTAAGTTATCGTGTTTGCCAACAAACTCAGCGGCAGCATAAAGTCTTGCATGGAACATCCATTGGTCTACAACTCTTAAAGGACGTTTTGCTTCATCTAAATTTGCTATACTATCTTCAGTTAAAACACACAATCCTAAACTTGTAATTAAAGTATCTATACCATGATTAATTTCTGGATCAACATGGTAAGGTCTACCGGCAAGAACAATACCTTTTAAATTATTTTTTTCTATATATTCAAGTGTTTCTTTACCTTTATTATGAATATCATTTCTACAATTTTGATATTCAATTTCTGCTTTGTTAGCCGCTTCAAGTAGCTCTTTTTTAGTAAAATTATATTCTTTAAATTCATCTAATTCTAAAATTCTTTTAGTAAGATTTTTTGCATCAAAAGGTAAAAATGGATTTAAAAATTTTACACTTTTATCTTTTAATTCTTCAATGTTATTTTTTAAAACTTCTGAATAAGAAATAACAATTGGACAGTTATAATGATTATCTGCTTTTTCATATTCTTTTCTAGAATATGGAATACAAGGATAAAATATTGTTTTTATTCCAGCATTTAATAAACTAATAATATGGCCATGAGCAAGTTTTGCTGGGTAGCAAACAGATTCTGAAGGCATAGATTCCATACCTTTTTCATAAGTTTTCCTATTACTTTTTTCAGATAAAACAACTCTAAAACCTAAAGAAGTAAAGAAGGTAAACCAAAATGGGTAATCCTCATACATATTTAAAACCCTAGGAATACCAATAGTTCCACGAGGTGCATCTTTTTCTTCAAGAGGAGTATAATTAAATATTCTATCAAATTTGTATTTAATTAAATTTGGTAATTTAGTATTATTTGAAACAATACCAGCACCGCGTTCACAACGATTACCAGAAATATGTTTTTTACCATTACTAAATTTATTAATTGTAAGCAAGCAGTGGTTTTCGCATAAATTACATCTTGTATGGGTTACTTTTATATCTAAATTATCTAATTCATCTAATTTAGATATAGTAGAAAAATACTCCATATCAAAATTAGCTTCAAATTGTTCTTTTGCAAGAAGTGCAACACCATAAGCACCCATAAGCCCAGAAATATCAGGTCGTACAACGTTTTTGCCTACTATTAACTCAAATGCTCTTAAAACAGCATCATTATAAAATGTTCCACCTTGTACTACTATATAATCGCCTAAAGTTTTGGTATCCCTTACTTTCATAACCTTTTGAATAGCATTTTTTATAACAGAATATGAAAGTCCAGCTGAAATATCTCCAACAGAATAACCTTCTTTTTGTGCTTGTTTAATTTTAGAATTCATAAAAACAGTACATCTAGAGCCTAAATCAACAGGACGTCTAGATTTTAATGCTTCATCCACAAATTCATTTATAGAAAGATTTAAACTTTTAGCAAATGTTTCTATAAATGAGCCACAACCAGAAGAACAAGCTTCATTTAGCATAATATTATCAATAACGCCATTTTTTATTTTAATATATTTCATATCCTGTCCACCAATATCTACAATACTAGTAACATTTGGCATAAATTGTTTTGCAGCAGTATAATGAGCAATTGTTTCAATTTCATTAAGGTCTACATTTAAAGCTGTTTGAATTAATTTTTCACCATAGCCTGTAACACCACTATATCTAATTTTAACTCCATCTGGTAGAGTAGTATACAATTCCTTTAACATTTTAATAACACTGTTTAAAGGATTACCTTCATTGCTACCATATAATGAATATAATAAATTACCATCTCTGTCTATTAAAACCAATTTAGTTGTAGTTGAGCCAGCATCTATTCCAATAAAAGCATCCCCAGTATATGTGTTTAAATCTGCTCTTTGTACTTTGTCATTATTATGTCTTTTTTTAAATTCTTCATAATCAGCATCTATACTGAATAAAGGCTTTAAAGGAACAGAAGTATCATCATGAGAAACTCGTAATACTTCTATTTTACTTTTCAACTTTTCAACTGAAATAGGAGTTGAATTAACAGAATCAAGAGCTGCACCTTTGGCAACAAGTAAATGAGCCTCCTCAGGAATAATTGTTGTTTCAGGAGTTAAATGAAGTGTTTCAATAAATCTTTGTCTCAATTCTGACAAATAATTTAAAGGACCACCTAAAAATGCAACATTTCCACGAATAGGTCTACCACAAGCAAGACCACTAATTGTTTGATTAACAACTGCTTGAAAAATAGAAGCAGCAATATCTTCTTTTGCAGCACCTTCATTTAAAAGTGGTTGAACATCAGTTTTTGCAAAAACTCCACAACGTGAAGCTATTGGATAAATTGTTTTGTGATTTTTTGCAAGTTCATTTAATCCTGCTGTATCAGTATTAAGTAAAGAAGCCATTTGGTCTATAAAAGCACCTGTACCACCAGCACAAGTACCATTCATACGTTGCTCAATTGATTTATCGAAATAAATTATTTTAGCATCTTCACCACCAAGTTCAATAACAACATCAGTTTGTGGTATATATTTTTCAACAGCTCTTTTACAAGAAACAACTTCTTGAATGAAAGGAAGCTCTAAAAAATTTGAAGCACTCATTGCTCCAGATCCAGTAAGAGCAATTGTAAATTCATTATTAGGATATTTATTTGCAAGTTCTTGTAAACAATCACAAACTGTATTTTTTGTATCTGAAAAATGTCTTTTATATGACATATCTATTGTTTCTAAATTGTCGTCCATTACTACTACTTTTACTGTAGTAGAGCCAACATCTAGTCCTATATGTAGTAAATTACTCATAACAAAACTCCTTTTTATTTAAAAAAATAAATATTTAAATCACCTTATATTGTATACTCAAAAGTTAAATTTGTCAAACGAAAAAAACTGTAAAAAACTTACAGTAGAACAGATTTGAACTAAATTATATCAGATTAAATTTTTACATAAAAAAGGAATAGATAAACTATTCCTTTTAACCTTATACTGTATAGAAAAATTTTTAATATATAGCAAGAGCAATTTACTATATAAAAGGTAAATATCTTATAATAAACCAGTATTGGCAGAAACTACCAAGCATTACAAATACATGAAAAATTTCATGAAAACCAAAATATTTATTTTTTAAATGAGGCCATTTTAATCCATAAATTACAGCTCCAATTGTGTAAAAAATTCCACCAGCAAGAAGCCATAATAAAGAAGCAAGAGCACCTAATTTGCTAAAAGTAGTAATCATTGGGTAAACTGCTATAATAACAGTCCAGCCCATAGCAAGGTAAATTCCAGTGGTAAGCCACCTTGGTGCATTAATCCATGTAGCTGTTAAAATAATACCAATAATAGCAAGTCCCCAAACTATGCCAAAAATACTCCAGCCCCAACCACCTCTTAGAGGACCTAAACAAATAGGAGTATAAGTCGAAGCAATTAATACATAAATCATAATAT
Organism: uncultured Clostridia bacterium; assembly: GCA_944390975.1. Taxonomy (GTDB): domain Bacteria; phylum Bacillota; class Clostridia; order TANB77; family CAG-508; genus RGIG8482. Next base: position 5,803 of record CALXRX010000006.1, read on the forward strand.
GGTCAAATTTTCTTAAGACATTTGTAGCTGTTTGTCCTACGTTTAGCAAGTGGTATAAAGAACTAAATGTGTATAATAAAATAAGACCAACACCAAAAATTGTGAAAGAAACTATATCCCAAGCTTTTTCATTACTATAAAAAGCGGGAATAATTATTAAAAAAACTAAACCCACTATAGATAAAATTGCACCAATTAAATGTGTAAAACCGCTAACAGGATCTTTAACTTTTTTCATATCATCACATCTCCATAACAAATTAAGCATATTTTACTATAAAATAATTACAAAGTCAATTTTGTATGGAAAAATTTTACAATTTCCGTTCTAAAAAAAACTTGTCTAACATATTATTAACCAAATAGAACAAAGAGAGGAGAATATATATTGAAAAACAAAAAGTTATTGATAATTTTAATTTTTATAATTATTATTTTAGCTGTGATAGGTTTATTTATAATTAAAAAAATACAACAGAACAACCAAATAGAAGAAATAACAGAATATATACCAGAGGAAGAAATATCAATTGAAGGATTAAGACAAACTATAGTATCACTATATTTTAACCAAAAAGATACAAATATGCTTATTCCAGAAGCAAGGAGCATAGATGTAAAAGAACTAGTTAAAAATCCATATAATGTATTAGTAAATTTATTAATAGAAGGACCAAAAAGTGAAAAACTAGAAAAAGTAATACCAGATGGAACAAAGGTAAATAAAATAGAAATTAAAGATGAAATAATATATTTAGACTTGTCTAAGGAATTTATAGAAAATCATAAAGGTGGAGCAGAAGCGGAAAGTAGAACTGTATATTCCATAGTAAATACACTAACACAGTTAAATGAAGTAGAAGCAGTTAAAATATTAATAGATGGTAAAGAAGATGCAGCATTTAAAGATAACTTAATTAGTTTTAAAAATCCATTTGTAAAGCAAGAAAATATTACTTAAAAAAACAGTAAAATTTAAAGCACTTAAGAGCCTTTTGACAATTGCATAAAAAATTTTCTACTTCACGAAGAGAACAAAGAGTGTTCTCTTTTTTTTGTGCAAAATTAAATGAATTATTATTACAGCATTTACAATTATTATAATTATTAGGATGTTTATACATACATTTCACCTCTTTTTTGCATAAAATATAAATTTAATATATAATATGTAAGAAAATAAAAATAAGTGAGGTATTATGAAAGAAATATTGGAAAATGAAAGAATAGATGATTTAGAATATAAAGGACTAAAAATAATTCAAAACAAAGATGGTTTTTGTTTTGGAATAGATAGTATATTGTTATCAGATTTTGCAAAAGAAATAAAAAAAGATACTAAAGTAGTAGATTTAGGAACTGGAACAGGTATAATAGGAATTCTATTATGCATGAAAACTGAACTATCTAAAATTGTAGGAATAGAAATACAAAAAGAAGTATATGATATGGCAAAAAGAAGTATAGAATTAAATAACCTTGAAGATAAGTTTGAAATAATAAATGAAAATATTAAGAACATTGAAAAAATATTGGAAACAGGTACTTTTGATGCAGTTGTAACAAATCCACCATACAAAAAAATAGGAACAGGTTTAACGAATGACAATAAGAAAAAACTAATATCAAGGCATGAAATAACAGCAGGTTTAGAAGATTTTATTACAATATCATATAAATTATTAAAAGATAAAGGTAGTTTATATATGGTACATAGGCCAGATAGAATGGTAGATATAATAGAATTGTTAAGAAAACATAAATTAGAGCCAAAGAAAATAAGACTTGTATATCCAAATATTGATAAAGATGCAAATTTAATATTAATAAAAGCAGTAAAAAATGCAAATCAATTTTTAAAAATAGATAAACCATTATATGTATACAATAAAATAGGAGAATATACTGATGAAATACTAAAAATATATGGCAAAAAATAGGAGGGATTAAAATGGCAGGGCAATTATATTTAGTAGCAACTCCAATTGGAAATTTAGAAGATATTACATTAAGAGCAATTAAAATATTAGAACAAGTAGATATAATAGCAGCAGAAGATACTAGACAAACATTGAAATTATTAAATCACTTAAAAATTTCAAAAACATTAATAAGTTACCACAGACATAATGAAGAAATAAAAACTAAAGAATTAATTAATAAATTAATAGAAGGAAAAAACATAGCACTAGTTTCAGATGCTGGAACACCTGTAATTTCAGATCCTGGAGATGAAATTGTAAAAGAAGCAATAAAAAATAAAATAAAAGTAACTCCAATACCTGGAGCATGTGCATTAATAACAGCATTAATTGCATCAGGTATAGATGCAAAGGAGTTTACATTTATAGGATTTTTACCACAAAATAAAAAAAATAGGAAAGAAAAATTAGAGCAAATAAAAAATGCGGATAATACTTTAATACTGTATGAAGCACCACATAAATTACTTCAAACATTAGAAGACATTAAGCCAAATATAGACCAAAGAAAAGTAGTATTAGCAAGAGAACTAACTAAAATACATGAAGAATTTAAAACAGGAACAATAGAAGAATTGCAAAAAGATATAATTAATCCTAAGGGTGAATATGTAATTATAGTAGAAAAAAATGAGAAAACACAAAATCAAATAAAAATAGAAAACTTAAATAAATTGACAATAGAAGAACATTATAAATATTATGAAGAAATGGGAATAGAAAAGAAAGAAATTATAAAAAAAGTAGCAAAAGATAGAAAACTAAATAAAAATGAAGTTTATAAAAAGTTTTTAAAATAAAGATACAAGTAAAATAAAAAACAACCAATAAAATTAAGAAGCTATATAAAATTATATTACTCCTTAATATTATTGGTTATTTTTCTATTTAATTAATTTAATTTAGCCATTTGCAACTAATTTATTTATTTTTTCAGCACATTTAGTGCAAATTAGTTTATCATTATAAGAAACTAATTTTTTTGTTGCACCACAAAAAATACAATTTGGCTCATATTTCTTTAAAATAATATTTGATCCATCTACAAAAATTTCTATAGGATCTTTCTCATAAATTCCAAATTTATTTCTAAGCTCAATTGGTATTACTACTCTACCAAGCTCATCTACTCTTCTAATTATGCCTGTTGATTTCATCAATTTAAAAACCTCCTTTAAAATTTACCTGTTTCCTACAAAATTCGACAAATTCCTATATATAATAATATCATTTTAAGGCTTAATTTGTCAATGGAATTGGTAAATATTTGTATAAAATTATAAAAAAACTTATATGCATAAGCATAGTATGTATATGTAACTAAAAATTTAAGTTCTTTTTTTAGTTTAATAGAATAAGATATTAATGCTAAATATAAAAAAATTAACATTAAAAATTAAATTTAATTTTCATACATAAAAATAAATAAAATAGTAAACAAGTTAAAGGAGAAAAACAGTGTTAAATATAATATGGCCAATATTTATAATAATATCCTATATATATGCAATATTTACTGGAAAAGTATCACAAATAAATGATTCTGTATTTACATCATGCGAAAGTGCAGTTCAATTAAGCATAACTTTTTTAGGAACAATGTGTTTGTGGAGTGGAATAATGCAAATAGCAAAAAAAACAACTTTAATTGATAAACTTACAAATTTTTTAAATCCAATAATGAGAATATTATTTCCAGAAATAAAAAAAGATGATCCTGTACATAAAGAAATATCAATGAACATGATTGCAAATATCTTAGGATTAGGAAATGCTGCAACTCCACTTCGGGCTAAAAGCAATGAAGACAATGCAAAAAGAAAATCCTAAAAAAGACACATTAACTAATTCTATGGCAATGTTTATTATTATAAATACAGCATCAATTCAAATAATACCAACTACAGTAATAGCAATTAGAAGTTCACTAAATTCAAGTAATCCAACATCAATAATAATGCCAGTATGGATAGCAACAATTTGTGCTGCAATAGCAGGGGTTGTAATGGCAAAAATATTAATGAAAAAATATTGATGAAAAGTATTATTAAAAAAAATTAATGAGAAGTATTAAGGAGTTAAGCTAAATATGAGTATTATAAATTATTTATCAGCAGCAGCTGTGCCAACAGTAATACTATTAATTATTTTATATGGAGTAATAGAAAAAAACAAAGTATATGATACATTTTTAGAAGGGGCAAAAGAAGGATTAGAAGTTGTAATAAAAATATTCCCAACTTTAATTGGAATATTTTTAGCTGTAGGAGCATTAAGAAGTTCAGGAATATTAGATTTAATAATAAATATAATACAACCAATAATAAAAGTGCTAAAAATACCAGCTGAAATAATGCCACTTGCTATATTAAGACCAATATCAGGAAGTGCATCAATGGCTGTAGCCACAGATATTATATCACAGTATGGAGCAGATAATTTAATAGGATTAATTGCCTCAACAATAATGGGATCTACAGAAACAACATTTTATACAATAGCATTATATACAAGTGCTGTTGGAATAAAAAAAATAAGGTTTGTATTAGTTGCAGCTTTAACAGCTGACATTGTTGGAATGCTTGTGTCAGTAGCGGTGTGTCGAATTATGTCGTAATTTTATAGTTGACATTAAAATAAAAATATAGTAATATATTAGTGTATTAAATCAAAGGAAATTAAAAATGATTTCAAAACTATTTATTTTTTTATTCATATTTTTTACTGTTAGAAAAATCTTAGTAAAAATTCAATCAAAAAAAATTCTTAAAAAAATCCAAGAAAATTAAAAGAAAATAAAAAATTAAAAAATTATTTTAAGAAATATATAAATGTATTTTATTTATATATTATTTAACGAGTTATTAATTTTGTAGGGGATATAAAAAATAAAATAAAAATAGAAAAGCCCAATAACATTATTCTATTAAAGTTCCCTATATGTTCAAATACTTCCCTTAAATTGAACTTATCCCCTACAACCCCCATATATATTTATTCAATTTTACTAGGGAATGTTCCCTAGTATTTCTTTAGAATATTAAAAATAATTTGAACAAGGATGCATAGTTAAAGCCTCATCAATAACATCAACAATTGGAATTAATTCAGCCTTATCAGGATTAACATAGAAAAAAGGAAGATTAGTTTTCTCATCAATATAAACAGTAATACTAATTTTTCCATATTCTTTTCCTGTAATAATAGAATCATCTTCATCAATATACTTGTTTTTAAAATCATCTAAATAAATAATTTTGCCCATATTACACCTCTTTTCTTTTGTCACAATAAAAGACATTATATCAAATAAAAAATGAAAAATTTGTCATATTTTACGAAATAAAATAAAAAGTATATAAAAAATAATATATCTTAAATAAAAAAATACTCAGATAGACAATTATGTAAAACTATGTTACAATAAAGAATGTGTGAAACTATTAATATTTTAAGCCTTGTAAGGCAGAAAGGAAAACACTATGTTAAATGAAAGGAAATTCACGAAAGTAAAACGGAAAATAGCACTAAGGAGGGCTGTATGCGAATATAAGAAGGAAGAGTTAGATACAATGAATTTGATGGTTGTTATTGTTGCCAGTGCAATTATAGGTGCAATTTTAAAACTTTACTGGTTTTCAATTTTAACAGGTATTATTGTAACTCAGATATTACTTTTTCGCATGTATTATAAGGAAAGCATAGAAGAAGTTGAGGACAAAGATGAAAGGCATCGTGAATACTATTCATAGTTAGCACAAGAAAAAGCCGGAACAATGTTGATGTATCAACATTGTTCCGGCTTTTTTTGATAAACCAAAGCAAAATAAAGTTTTTTATTTATTGTTTAACTTCCGCTTCTTTGCTTTCTTTTTCTTTTAGAGGTACAACTGCTAAAGTATATCCCATAGCATATAACATTTTCATTAATGTAGTATATTGAGGAGTACGTACAAAGTTTTCAATTTTTGCAATAGAAGGTTGTATAATGCCACTTTTTTCACTTAATTCTTGTTGTGTTAAATTAGCTTTTTTCCTTACTTCAATAGTGGCTTTAATAATTTGTTTTTCAAGTTCCATTTCTTCTATTTCTTCAGGTGTAAAGTCTAATTCTTTTTTTACATCTTTCCAATTTTTAAATTTACTCATTTTCATCACTCCTTTTTTTATAATCTTCTAATAATCTTTTTGCCTTTTCTATCTCACTTTTAGGTGTCTTTTGAGTTTGTTTCATGAATACACTTAATAATACAAACTTATTATTACAGCAACTAGCAAATAGTATTCTATCTCTTAGTGGTCTTAATTCCCATATTTCTTTATCAAGTTTTTTGACATATGGCTCTGTAAGTGTCAAACCACATTCAGATAATAAATCAATATACATATTTATCTTTTTTAATTTTTGCCTATTTTCTTTACTTTTACTTTTACTTTTATTTAATTGTTGTATATATTCGTAGACTTCACTTTTTCCCTTTCTGTCTTCATAAAATTCAATATCAAACATTATATTTAGAACTCTTTTTATTGTTACCTTAATATATTATACCTTAAAAGGCATAAAAATGTCAATATAATTTTAACTTTTATAAATATTTTTAACAAAAAAAGCAATATTATTCTTGATATTATACAAAAAAGTCATACAAAACATTGATATTTCAATACTTGTATGACTTTTTATAAATGGTGAGCCAGGAGGGATTCGAACCCCCGACCCCAGGCTTAGAAGGCCTGTGCTCTATCCAACTGAGCTACTGACCCATATAACGCATAAAATATAATAGCATAAAACATATAAGATGTCAATAAAACAGTTTCAAAAAAATGAAAAAGTTGCTTATGATTGAAGAAAGCTAATTAAAAACGAAATAAAAAAGTAATAAATATAGAAATAATTCACAAAATATTATAAAATGTTAAAAGTAGATAGTAAAAAAGGAGAAAGTTGTGGAAAATATAGAAAAGAAAATAACATTAAAACAAATAATATGGTATAGCATAATATTTAGCATTTTTGGATTAATAATTGAAACACTATTTTGTTATATAACAACAGGAGGAATAGAAAGTAGGAAAGGATTAATATGGGGACCATTTTGCCCTGTATATGGAGTAGGAGCAACTATACTAATAGTACTGCTAGATAAATATAAAAATAATTCTGTAAAACTATTTTTACTAGGAAGTATAGCTGGTAATATAATAGAATATGCTTTAAGCTACATACTAGAAGCAATGTATGGGACAAGATTTTGGGATTATAGTTATTTAGATTGGAATCTAAATGGAAGGATATGCATAAAATATTCAGTTTTTTGGGGAATATTAGCTATTTTACTAATAAAATTAATAAAACCACAAATTGATAAATTAATAAATAAAATTCCAAACAGTAACATATTAAATATTACAATGATAGTATTAATAATGATAGACTGCTTTGCCACAATATGGGCAATTACTGCATATCAAAATAGAGTTATACAAAGATATTTTAATATAGAAGAAAAAGAACAAAGAAATATAAAAAAAGTAATAGAAGAAAAACTATTCTCAAACGAAATAATGAAAAAAACATTTCCTAATTTAAGATATATAGACGAATTTGGAACACAATATTATTTAAAAGATATGATAAAATAAAACATAAAAAAACCCAAATACTAATTTTAAATTTTATAGTAAATTGGGTTTTTATTATTATATATTATTATATATTCCTATTTTTGGTTTTAAAATATTTTCTATGTCATCAAAAGAAGAATTATCAGTCAAAACGATATCAAAAGAATTTTTATATAACTCAAGATTTTTTTTGACATCCTTTTCTAAAAATCCAAAAGAAAGAGTTTTATTTATATCCTTTTTTGAAACCATTTTTAAATCTTCAATTAAATCACCAAACAAAAGAATATATTTTTTATCAATAATTTTATTATTAAAACTAATTGGTAAAGAAGAAATACATTTATTATTTGTATGAATTATTTTATCTTTAAAAGGTAAAATTTCATTATTATTAAATTTAATAAAATTACTAATAACATGAATATTATTATAAAAACAATTATGAATTTTCAATAATTCAACTATAACATTACCTATACCAGCAGATAATATTATAACAGGAACATTATTAATAAATAAAAGTTCAAGAAAATTTTCAATACCGCTTTCTAAACTTAATATTGGAAGTTTTCACACAATTTAATAAAGCATCATTAGTTAGCTTATAAGTATAAAACAAATCCATATTTTTAGAGTACCATTCTTGTAAATAAGTACTTTTAGTATTTTCATCAAGACTAAAATCCAATTCAATAGGATAATATCTTTTTATTAATTCGTGAGATTTTTCAATAAGTTCAGAATCAACAAACTTTGGATTCTCAAGAACACCCCAAGAATCTAAAGTATTGCTAGTAGTCATAGTTCTATCAAAGTCCATAATAACATAAAAATTATTTTTATTTAAAGAAAATCCATCTAATTTTTCATTATTAATATAAACCACAAAAACACCTCTAATCAGGTAAAATTATTTTTGAATTTTTCTTTTTAGGTCTATATAGAACAAACTTATTTCCAATAACTTGAACTAAAGTAGAATTTGTTTTCATAGCTAATGTTTTAGCAATATCATAGTTATCTTCTGGAGCTGTTTCAAGAACAGAAAGTTTAATTAACTCACGAGCTTCTAAAGCATCATTAACTTGAACAATTAAATTTTCATTCAAACCATTTTTCCCAACTTGAAAAATTGCATCTAAATTATTTGATAAAGCACGTAAATATGCACGTTGTTTACTAGTCATAAAATAAACTCCTTATAAAATTATTTGTATTATTATACAAGAAAAATTAATAATATGCAAATAAAAAATATTTATACAATTATCAATCAATTTTAAAAAAATAAAATAGACTGAACTGTAACTATTTTTAAATAAAAAACAAAAAATTAGTTATAACAAATTAATAAAAAAATCAATAAAACCAAAAATGCCGAAAGCAATAAAAATAATACCAGATAAAATATTTAAAGAAGTACTAGAAATCTTATGACTTAAAAACTTACCAAATAAAATAGCAATAGAATCACTAATAACCATACCTAAAATAGCACCAATAATTAAATAAACTTTAAAATAAGGATATTGTATACCAAGCCCCAAAGAAGCAAGAAAGGTTTTATCACCAAGTTCGCCAATGCAAATACTAAGAGCAATAATTAATATATAACCAATTTTTAAATTAGAAATTTTTTTAATAACACCATTTTTTTTATCTTCTGAATCCTCATTATCATTATTCATTAAAGTAATAATTCCAAAAAATAAAAAAGAAATATAAGTAATAAACTTCAAAATGCTATGGACAAATTCATTATTCAAACTGCCCAATGCACTGCCAAAAAGAATTGCAATACCATGGCTAAAAAAAGATCCCAAAGCAACTCCAAACAAAATAGTAAAGCTCTTAAGTTTAGAAGAAAAAGATAAAACCAGAAGTTGAGTTTTATCACCAAGTTCTGACATAAAAACAAGACCAAAAGCCATAAAAATAGGATAAAAGAAATCCATATGTAATCACCTAATAATAAATATGTAAGAAAAAAATAAAATATTCAGAAATAAGATTTTCCGTAGGTTTGTGAAAAGTTTGTGAAAAAAATGTAATTTATTAAAAAGGGTATTGCAAACTAATGATACAAATGATAATATCGTAAAAGTTAAGAAATTATTAAGATAGGGAGGAATAAAATTGATTGAAGTAAAAAATGTAACCAAGAAATATGGTAGCTTTACGGCAGTGGACAATATAAGCTTCAATATTGAAGAAGGAGAAATTGTTGGTTTACTTGGTCCAAATGGAGCGGGTAAAAGTACAACCATGAACATGATAACAGGTTTTTTAGAGCCAGATGAAGGAGAAATTATAATTGATGGAAATAGCATCTTAAAAAAACCTAAAAAAGCAAAAAAACAAATAGGATATATGCCAGAAGGAGTACCTTTATATAATGATTTAACAGTAAAAGAATTTATAAATTATATGGCAGACTTAAAAATGGTACAAAGAAATGAAAAAAAAGAAAATGTTCAAAAAGTAATGGAACAAACAAACCTTATAGAAGTACAAAATAAACTAATAAGAAACCTATCAAGAGGATATAAACAACGTGTTAGCATGGCAGGAGCATTAGTAGGAAATCCTAAAATACTAATATTAGACGAGCCAACAGTTGGACTAGATCCTAAACAAATTACAGAAATTAGGTCATTAATAAAATCATTAGGAAAAGAGCATACAGTAATTTTAAGTTCACACATTTTATCAGAAATAAGTCAAATATGTAAAAAAGTAATAATAATAAATAAAGGAAAAATAATTGCAATAGATACACCTGAAAACTTAGAAGAAAAAGTAAAAGACGAAAATGCAGTTACACTAACAGTTGAAGATAAAGACAACAAAATAGAAGAAGTAACAAAACAAATAAAAGGAATAAAAGAATTAAAACTAATAAAAGACAATGAAGATGGAACAAAAGATTATGTAATTATTTCAGAAGAAAAAATAGATATAAGAAAAGAAATATTTGAAAAATATGCAAAAGCACATATAACTATTTTTGAATTAAAGAAAAGAGAAACAACATTAGAAGATGCATTTATGAAATTAATAGAAAATAAAGATGAGGAGGGAAATAAATAATGTGGGCAGTATTAAAAAAAGAAATAAAAAGTTACTTTTTATCTCCAATAGGATATGTATTTATAGGACTATTTTTAGCAATGTGTAGTTTGTTTTTTTATTTAGATGTACTTAACTATGGAAGTCTACAATTTGAAAATATGTTTTATTCAGCAGCAACAATTTTAACCTTTATAACACCAATACTTACAATGAGAATGTTTGCAGAAGAAAGAAAAGTTGGAACAGAACAACTATTATATACATCACCAAGAAGTATAACAAGTATTGTATTTGGAAAATTCTTTGCAGCATTATTTGTTGTATTAATAGCAGAACTATTCACATTAATATATTTAGCAATACTATTCCTTTTTGGAACACCACATGTACAAACAGCACTTGTAACAATACTTGGATTTTTCCTACTAAGTATGGCATATGTATCATTTGGAATGTTTGCATCAAGCATTACAGAAAATCAAATAATAGCAGGAGTTGTAACAATAGGATTTTTTATAATAACATGGTTTTTACCTAACTTTTCAACAGTATTTCAACCATTATCATTAATAACCATGTTTGATAAATTTCCTTTAGGCTTAATTGCAATAGAAGAAATAGTTTCATTTGTATCATTTACTGTACTTTTTGTACTACTTACAATAATAGTGTTACAAAGAAAAAAGAGTGTAAAATAGGAAGGGCGTGAAAAAGTGAAAAAATTTATTGAAATTATAAAGAAAAAGTGGTTAAGAGATACCACAAAAACAATATTATTAGTAGCAATATTGTTTGCGGCATTTATAGGAATTAATATATTAGTACAAAATGTAGAAATAAAAGATATTGATGTTACACAAGACCAATTATTTACATTATCAGAACAATCAAAAAACCAAGCCAAAAATGTTACTGAAGGCATAAAAATATATCTAATAGGAATTGAAGAAAATACATCCATAGTAGATTTAATAAAACAATACACAAACGAAAATGAAAAAATAACATATGAAGTAATTCCAGATGTACAAGATAGAGCAGACTTAAAATCAAAATATAATATAACAGATGAAACACAGTTAATAGTATTAGAAACAGCAACTAAAAATAAAATAATAACAACAGATGAATTATATACATATGATTATACAACATATCAGCAAATAGATATATCAGAAGAAAAAATAACAAATGCAATTACAGACTTAACAATAGCAGAAAAACCAAAAATATATTTCTTAACAGGGCACAATGAATATGCAATAAATGCAGATATGACAATACTAAAAGCATATTTAGAAAATGAAGTAAACACTATAGAAACATTAGATTTGTTAGTAAAAGATGCTGTTCCTGAAGATGCAAGCTTACTTGTAATATCAAGTCCACAAAAAGACTTTTTAGATAGAGAAGTAGAATTAATAACAAACTATATAAACAAAGGTGGAAAAATATTATGGATGAATGATCCAAGCTTTCTAGGAGAAACATATCCAAATATGCAAAAAATATTAGATTTATTTGGCGCAAAATTTGATGAAGGAATTATATTAGAACAAGATGCAGACAAAATGGCATTACAATCACCAAATTATATAATTCCAAATATAGAAAGTACACAAGCAACAAAAGATATAGTTACAGATGGAGGAATATTATTAATAAATGCATGTAAAATTACTTTAGCAGAAGATACAAAATTAGAAGAACTAAATGTAGCAAGCCAAGTAATTTTATCAACAGGTGAAACAGCATTATTTAGAAAAGATGTATCTAATACTAGTACAAACAAAATAGATTCTGATGAAGAAGGAAGCTTTGTTTTAGGAGCAAAGCTAACAAAAACAGTAGAAGAAAATAAAGAAGCTGTAATGTATGTATTAGCAAACAATTTCTTTGTAGTAGATTACCCAATAACTATGGGCAGTAGCCAAGTATATCCAATACAATTCTACAATAATAAAGACTATATATTAAATACAATTGCAGAATTAACTGATAGGGGAGATACAATATCAATAAGAAAAGATACTGGAGTAGTAACATATACAGCAACAGAAGCACAAGACAGAAATATAAAAATTATAATATCAATAATACCAGCCTTCATAATACTTATTGGAATAGCAGTTTGGATTAGAAGAAGAATAAAAAAATAATAAAATAAGAAAACCTCTCATATATTAGCATGAGAGGTTTTTTTATGAAAAATATACTAAAAGTAGTTTTTGTAATAATAGGAACAATTATTGGAGCAGGATTTGCTTCGCGGAAAAGAAATATATTTATTTTTTGTAGTTTATGGAATAAATGGAATTTTTGGAATAATTTTATCACAATTAATAATAGGAATAATTATATATAAAGTACTAACAATATCGCAAAAACAAAAAATATCAACATATGGAGAATTATCTGAAACAATAAATAAAAATACCAAAATAAATGAAATACTAAAAATTATAATTAATATATTTTTGCTATTATCCTTTTATGTAATGATAGCTGGATTTAGTGCATATTTTTCGCAAGAATTAGGATTACCAAACATATTTGGTACAATATTTATATCTATATTATGCTACATAATATTTATGGGAGATATAGATAGAATTATTAAAGTAAATATACTATTAATCCCACTAATAATAATATTTATAATATTACTAGTCAGCAAAGATATGGGAGTATACAGTAATATAAATGAAAAAATGATACAACCAAATATATTCAAAAGTATATATAGTGCAATATTATATAGCAGTTATAATAGTATAACATTGATTCCAATACTAATATCGCTAAAAAAATATATAAAAAATAAATCACAAATAATTAAAATATGTATAATATGTACAGCAATTTTAGCTTTAGTAGCAATTGCTATATACGGTCTAGTTTTAAAAGTGGATATAGATATAAACTACATAGAATTGCCAACAATATATGTTGCTGGAATGTTTGGAAAAATATATAAATATTTATATGGAATAACAATATTAGTTGCAATATTAACATCTGCAATATCAGCAGGATACAGCATTCTAGAAAACTATAAATCAAATAAAAAAACATACAAAAAAATTGCATTTTTAATATGTATAAGTTCAATATTAATATCAAAAATAGGTTTTTCAAACTTGATAGGGTTGCTTTATCCTGTATTTGGAATACTAGGAATAATACAAATATATTTTTTAATTAAGAAAAAATAAATAAAATGTAATAGTAAATCTACAAAACCATCTTGAAAAAAATACATAAAACTGATATAAAATAAGTAGTAAAAAAGGAGAAAACATATGAATAAATTAAATATAAATGATAAAGCAAAAAAGAAAATAAAAATAGGAATTATAATATTACTAATAACTGTAGCAATATTATCAGTAGCATTATATATTGGAAATGAAAATGTAAGAACTTTTTTTAATCGCTATATATTAAAAAAAGAAGTAGTAGAAAACAATGTTGCAAGTATAGACTTATCTAATATAGAAAATCCTAAAATATATGGATATGATAAATATATTACAATTTTAAGTAAAAATATTCTATCTACATATACAAGTTCTGGTAAAAAAGAATACGAACACCAAATATCAGTTAGTGAGCCATTATTTTCAGCCAATAATAGATTTCTAGCAATAGCACAAAAAAATGGAACAAACTTATACTTAGTTTCAGGTCAAGACCTATTATGGGAAGCGGAAATAGAGGATGAAATACAAAAAGTAAATGTAAACAAAAATGGATATGTAAGCGTAATTACATCTGGAAGCAGTTACAAAACAGTAATATATACATTTAGCCCAGCAGGAAAAGAACTATTTAAAACATATTTATCAAGCACAAGTGCAATAGATACATCAATATCAAATGATAATAAATACTTAAGTGTGGTAGAAATAAATACATCAGGAACAATGATACAATCAAATATAAAAATAATATCAATAGAAAAAGCACAAAACGATCCAACAAACTCAGTAATTTATACACACAATGCAGAAACGAACAAATTAATCGTTGGAATAGAATATCAAGATAAAAACAGACTAGCAATTTTATATGATGATGGAATATACACATTATATGAAGAAAAAGAAGAACAAGCAGTATCATTTAATGAAGCAAAAGTAACATTTAGTAGTGTAGATTTATCAAACTACACAGTATACACAATTGAAAAATCATCAGGATTATTCAGTTCTAATACACAAGTAATATTAAGAAACACAGACACATTTAAAGAAAATGTATACACAGCACCAGGAACATTAAAAGATATTAAAACACATGGTAATAATATTGCACTTAATTTAGGAAGTGAAGTACATTTTATAAATACAAATGGATGGCTAACAAAAAAATATGTATCAGAAAAAGAAATAAATGATATTGTTTTAGGACAAAGTGTTGCAGGCATCATATATAAAGATAAAATAGAAATAATACATTTATAAAAAATATAACCTAAAAAACTTAAAAACAAATTTCGTAACAAGGAGGTAAAAATGTCTATTGTTATTGATTTAATAGTAATTGGAATAATATTGCTTAGCACTTTTCTAGGATATAAAAAAGGTCTAATAGGAGTAGCATTTAAAATAGCATCATTTCTTATAGCAATTATTATAACACTAATATTATTTAAACCAATTTCAAATTATATAATGAATAATACAACATTTGCTAAAACAATAGAAGAAACTATAGTAGAAAAACTATCTACACAAGAAATAGAAAATGGACAAATTAATCAAGAAAACACCAACTTACCAGAAGTAGTTGTAAACTACATAAACGTAGGGCTTCAAGATACAGTAAATGAAGCAAAAGAAAATATTGTAAAAATAGTAGCAAGAAATTTAGCAGGAACAATTATAGATATATTGGTAATTATATCATTATTTATAATAACAAGACTACTTTTATTATTTGCAAAAGCAATTTTCAAATTAATATCTGAAATACCTATAATAAAGCAATTTAACGAAATAGGTGGCATTCTATACGGAATATTAAGAGGAATATTATTAATATATGTAATATTAGCCATAATAAGTTTTATATTACCAATGCTAGATAAAACATCAGTATTAAATATAATAAATAATTCAATATTAACGAAAATTCTATACAATAATAATTTAATTTTGATGGTATTTTTTAAATAAAAATTATTAACATTAGTTACAGTTCAGACTATTTACCTTTTTAAAATTTGATAGTTAATTATATCTAAATATTAACTAATATTAATTAAAAATGAAAAAGAAATATTGATATTTATACATTGGTTTGTTATACTAGTATATATAAAATTTTAGAGGGTGAAAATATTGAAAAAAGAAGAAATGAATGAAAACAATAAAACAGTAAAAAAAGTAGAAAAAAAAGCAGATAAAAAGAAACTAAAAAAAGAAAGAAAGAAAGAAGAAAAAAGAATAAAAAAAGAAAAAAGAAAAAAAAGCAAAGCATGGAAAATATTTAAAATCATATTAATAATGTTATTAATTGCATTTATAATTTTTGTAGGAATGTTCACGTATAGGTTTATCAAAAATGGAGGAGGACTACAAGGATTTATAGCAACAGCCATGGGGCATGATGAAAACACATTAAAAGATTTAGACAAAATATATTTTCTATTAGTAGGAATTAGTGGATATGAAGAAGACTATAAACTAGCAGATACAATTATGCTATGCTCATATGATCCAAAAATACAAGAAGCATCAATACTATCAATACCAAGAGACACATATGTAGGAAAAAACAAAAAAAAGGCATCAGCAAGTTATAAAATAAATTCTGTATACAGAAATGGTGAAAATATAGATGGAATGATTGAAGCAATAGAAGATATAACTCAAATAGATATAGACAACTATTTAATAGTAGACACAGATGCATTAATACAAATAGTAGACGCTATAGGTGGAGTAGAATTTAATGTCCCAATAGATATGAAATATGATGATGTAACACAAGACTTACACATAGACTTAAAAGCAGGATACCAAAAATTAAATGGTGAACAAGCAGAATGGCTAGTAAGATTCAGACACAACAATGATGGGACAAGTTATCCAGTAGAATATGGAGACAACGACATAGGAAGAATGAGAACACAAAGGGAATTTATAGAAGCCACTTTAAAACAAACCCTAAAACCAGAAAATATATTAAACTTAACAAAAGTAGCAGAAATAGCATTTAACAATATAAATACAAACATGACATTTCAAACTATAAAAGACTATATACCATATGCAGTAAACTTCAGCACAGAAAATTTAAAAACAGAAACATTGCCAGGAACACCAGAACTAGCAAATGGAGTTTGGATTTATACAGTCGATAAAAAAGAAACAGAAAAAGTAGTTGAAGACTTATTTGCTGATGAAGAAATACCACAAGAAGAAGTAGATGGACAAAATACCATAAACACAAATACAACCACATCAGAAAAAAATAATGAAGATAACAATGAAATAAAAATCGAATTATTAAATGGAACAGGAAAATCAAGCAACTTAACAAAAGTAACAGAACTTTTAAAACAAAAAGGTTATAATGTAGTAAAAACAGGTAATACTAATACTACATCAAAAACACAAATCATAAATAGAACAAGTCAAAGCAGTAAAATAACAAAAGAATTAAAAGATATATTAGATGTAGGAACAACATCAGAAAAATCAAATAACTCTAATGTAGATTATACAATAATATTAGGAAAAGACTATGAATAATTTTATAAGTAACTTAAATATGTTAGGAGATTAATATGGAAACAGAATTATTAAATAAAATTACTAAATTATTAGATGACAAAAAAGCAATTGATTTAACAGCCTTAGATGTTAGCGAAAAAACTACAATAGCAGATAGTTTCATAATAGCAACAGGAACATCAATTACACACATAAGAACATTAGCAGACCATGTAGAAGAAGAATTAAAAAAACAACAAATATATCCAAATAAAATAGAAGGATATAACACAGAATGGATATTAATGGATTATGGAGAAGTAGTAGTTCATATATTTACACAAAAAGAAAGACAAAACTATAATTTAGAAGAACTATATATGAGAAATACAAATATATAAGGAAATTAAATAGTTATACAGCAAATATTTAGTTTTCTTTTACACAGGAAGAAAAAATGGATTGCTTTTCAAGCAATCCATTTTTAAAACAAATTAATAAATAGTAGAAATAAATACAAATAACAATTATTATTTAATACTTAATACTTAAATCTATAAGGAGAATAATAATTGTAATTATTTTTTTTAGAATTCTTCTTTCTTTTCTTTTTCTTCTTTTTCTTAGAATTCATCAAATTCAAAATAAATTTTAATATAAATAGAGCAAAAACAACTATTATAATCTTTACAATTATAGAAAAAATAGAATTTGCTTCAATATCTTGACCAGCAATTAAATTTGTAGTATAGTTAATACCGTAAAACAGTATAAGAAACTTTACCAACAACACTTCCCTTTGTAATAGGAGCTTTAAGATTATTTAATTCTACATCTGGTACAATTTCAGTATCATAACTAGACTGTTCTATAAGAGCATTAATATCATTTTCAAAAAGCACATTTAAATTCTTAGTTTCATTACTTGCATTACTAGGAGTAACAACTTTATAAACACCATCTTTTTTAGTTAAATTCTTATAAGTATAATTCTCAAATCCAAAATCAAATAAAGTAGTACAATCTTTAAATTTATTAGAATCAGTAGTGTTTTCAGCGCCCATAATAACACAAATTAATTCTAAATCATCCTTTTTAGCACTAGCAACAATACAATTTTTAGCAGCATCAGTATAACCAGTTTTTATTCCAGTGGCATATTCGTAATATTGTTTATTTTTTTCATTAATAAGACTATTTGTATTTAAAAATACTCTATCAGCTTTATCATACTTATTAGTTACAGGCAAAGTATACGTAACAGTATTAACAAAACGTCTAAAATCTTCATTCTGCATTGCATATCTACCCATAAGAGCTAAATCATAAGCAGTAGAATAATGATTTTCATCATGAACACCATTAGAATTAACAAAATTTGTATCTTTACAACCAAGTTCAACAGCTTTAGTATTCATCATACTAGCAAAGCTTTCTACAGATCCACCAATATCTTCTGCTATTACATTTGCAGCATCATTAGCAGATGGAATCATCAAAACATTTAATAATTGTTCCATAGTTAATTCTTCATCAAGTTGTAAATTTGCATTAGTATATCCAACAGGAACACTAAAAATAGCATCATAACTTACTTTTGCAACATGTGAAAGATCTCTATTTTCTAAAGCTAGAATAGCAGTCATAATCTTTGTGGTACTTGCAGGATACATTCTGTCATAAGCATTTTTTTCATAAAGTATTTTACCAGTATTAGAATCCATTAAAAGAGCAACAGGTGCATCAATTTTTAATTCATCCGTACTAACACTAGATGCAAAGCTATTTGTAATTGGAAGAAAAAATACAAATAAAAGTAAACATATTAAAAATCTAAAATAATTTTTTGACTTCATTAAAAAACCCCTCAATTATAAAATAATATTAATATATTACAATAAATAGTACAAAAATTCAATGTATGTAACAAAAATTTAATAATAAAAAGTTAAAATTATATACTATAAGTACTTAATTGATAGGTGATTGTATATAAATATTTTGAACAGTCGCCATTCCCCAATGAAACTGTATAAAATGTTTACACATTTCAACAGTTTCTATTGGCTCCCACTTATCAATATTATATAAAAATAACAAAATTATAGGTTTATAGGTTAAACCATAAAAACCTAAATATATATATAACAAGGAGAAAGCAATGATTAATTTAAGTAAAAAACAATTAATAATATTAATAGCAATAGGTGTAATAATAATATCTGTAATAGGAGTATATATTTACACACAAATGTCACGGAGAAGATTATGAACAATTGGAAATAATAAGTGAACAAGAAACCCAAGAAAACGAGAAAAATGTGGAAAACGAAGAAGAAAATGAAATAGTAGTACATATAGCAGGGGAAGTAAAAAAGCCAGGGATAGTACGCATAAAAGAAGGTGCAAGAATTGCAGATGTAATAGAACAAGCAGAAGGGCTAACAGAATTTGCAAATATATCAAATATAAATTTAGCATACATAGTAGAAGATGGACAAAAAATAATAATACCAAAACAAGGAGAAATACAAGATAATGAAGAATACATATCTAGTGATAGTGGAGAAGGAATAATACAAGAAAATGAGCAAAATGAAAATTCTAAAGACGAAAAAATAAACATCAATAAAGCAAGTGTAGAAGAATTACAACAATTAGATGGAATAGGCCAAGCAACAGCATCCAAAATTATACAATATAGGGAAGAAAATGGAGAATTTAAACAAATAGAAGACTTAAAAAACGTATCAGGCATAGGTGATGCAAAATTTAGTGCAATAAAAGATAAAATAAAAGTAAAGTAAAATAAAAAAAGAGGCTAAAAGCCTCTAAATTGGTTGCGAGGGGTAGACTCGAACTACCGACCTTTGGGTTATGAGCCCAACGAGCTGCCAACTGCTCCACCTCGCGATGTACATAAATAGTATAGTATCTTTTTTATATATTGTCAAGGTTTTAGAAAAAAATATTGAAATTTTTAATAATGTATTGTATATTTAAAAAGAAAAGGATAATATATAGTATATGTAAAAAATAAAAAAATATTACAAAACCATTATAGGGGAGGAAAAAATATGGAGTTTTATGCTAATGAAGGAAAAAATGTAGAAATAGAAGTAAATGGACAAACATATTTAAGACATGCTATAAAAACAAGATTTATAAAACAAGGGGAATCATATATAGATGTATTTAAAGAATATGTATTACCAATATATCAAGAAGGAGATATCATTTCAAGTAGTGAAAAAATAATTGCATTATGCCAAAATAGAATAATAAAAAGAGAAGATATAAAAATTGGATTTTGGGCAAAATTTTTATCAAAATTTGCATCACATCCAACAACAGGAGTAGGAGTGGGAGAAACAATAAAAATGCAATATGCAATAAATACAGTAGGACTTTTAAAAGTATTATGGGCTAGTATAGCAAGTGCAATAACTAAGCTATTTGGAAAAAAAGGTGTATTTTATGAAATAGTTGGACAAGAAGTAAGTGGGTTAGATGGTTTTTATGACCATGTATGGAAAGAATATGGAGACATAGGAATACAATTACCAGAAAACCCAACAAAAGTATGTAATGAAATAAAAAATGAACTAGGAATATCATGTATGATAGTAGATGCAAATGACTTAGGACAAGAAGTTTTAGGGCATTCAGATGATATACAGCTAACAGAAGAAGAACTAAAAGGATTAATAAAAGATAATCCATCAGGTCAAGGAAAAGAATTAACACCATTAATTTTAATTAGAAAAAAACAATAGAAGTAGAATTTAAATAGAAGTGAAATATAGTTCACTTCTATTATTTTACCCGCAAAAAAACACCCAGTCAATGTGAAACAAATCCACTTTTGCTAGGTGTATAGCTTATATAAAAACATACTTAAGTAGTTTTTTTTAGATTATCTTCAAACTCTTCCCAAGATTTACTAAAAACATGATTGGCAAAAGCTTCTTTTAATCCACTAATTTGTTTTAATCTAATAATTTCATCTAATTCCATACCTAAATGTTTAGAAATTTGTTTATCAGTCCAACCACTATTACTTAAATCAATAACAATTTTAGACATATCAATAATTTGATGAGTACCTCTAGCACGGTTATGTCTAATAGTACTAGCCATTCTATTACTCAAATCCTTATCAATAGTAACAACAGGTATTTGCTTTAAATGAAAATATTCTTTAGCACATCTGTAACGGTGAAATCCATCAACAACTATATATGTATCCTTTTCTTTATCATAATAAGTAACAATAGGTTGAGTATATCCATCTTCTTCAATAGAATGTTTTAATAATTTCATTTCAGGAGGTGCTACTTTATTTGGGTTATAGTCATTTGCAATTACTTTATCAATATCAACCATCTTGACATTTAAAACAGGAAATTGTATTTCAGCCACTAATTATCACCTCTAATCATAATAAAATGCTTATAATTTTCTAAAGTATCAATCTTTAGTCCACATTCAACATAAATGTTTTCATATATTTTAGTAACAATGCTTGGTTGTAAAACAATATCCTTTTTCACATCAAGAATAAGAGTTTTTAAAGAAGCATCATTAGATGAATAAATATTTTTAATAACTCCATCACAAATTGAAAGAAAAGCACAAACTTTATTATTTTGATCTAAATAAATATACCAAACTTTATTATTGTCATCATAAATTCGGTCTTTAGTTTCAGTTTGTACAATTCTGGAACCAAAGAATTTACCCATATAAGAATAAAAATCATTATCCTTATTGGTCATCTTCAAAATCATCATCTATCACCTCTCTTTCTATAAAATTCATTAAATCTTTATCATCAGAAATGGTATTTTTATTTAATAAATTATCCCATTTATGAATTAACCTTTTCAATTCTTCGTCATCTGTTTTAGTCTGAGTAAAACATAAACGTTTCATATAAAAATCATTTTTTTCAATAGCCCTTGCAATTCTTCGCCAAGAAATAACCTTTTTTCTAGTTTCCAATTTTGCATCAGCAGTATCTGGAATATCGCGTATATCAATATTATCACGTTTTTTATACCAATAAATAAACTTCTTAATTTTTCTATAATAATGTAACATCAAATCACTATTATAAATACCAATACTCTCCAATAAAAATACAGTATATTCCATCCAAGTCATAAAATCAGGTTTACAAGACCTCAAATTACCAAGAGCAGTAGTTCTACAATATATATTACCAAAGTTAACACCATTAACTCTATTTACTACTTTTTCCCAAGTATCATACTCTAAAGCCTTAAATTGGTCTAATCCATTTTTTTGATCATCGCCGTAAGGTTGACACAAACGTTGTTCATGAATACTTAATCCATTTTTATACATAAGTTCATAAACTTGATTATACATTAAATCAAACTTACTAACAGCCCCCCAAATATCTTCAGTTTTCCAATCATATATAGGATAAAAATTGTAAACATCAATATATTTATCATTAAATCTAATTTTAGTAGTCCATCTTTTATTATCATACATAATTTTACCATCAAAAGCTATAGTCCTAAAACGATTTAAACTCTCATCTGACCTAATACCTATTCCGCAAGCAACATTACCGCCATACCTTCTTTGGTACCAATCAGCAAACTGAATAATAAACTCCTCAAACTCTTCGCCTTTTCTAAACCACCTAAAAGGACAATTTTTAATATTAATACTATCTTTAGGAAGATCTCTAACCCATAAATCCTTACTCTCTTCCTCCCAACAAATCCATTTAGGTTGTAAAATAGAAACAGCATTTCTAAGAGCCATAGGTAAAGCTACATGATAAAAATTTCTAATTTGAGACAACTTCTTTAATTCATAAACATGCTCAATTGTAAGCCTGTATTGTGCCTCAAAATCAATATATAAAACATCAAATTTTCTATTTTTCTTTTTAGCCACCATATTAGCCAATTGTACCATAACTGAACTATCTTTTCCACCACTAACACTAAAGTATATATTTTCAAAATGATCAAAAATATATTCTAAACGTTCAAAAGTAGCATCTAACACATTTTTTTCTAAATATATTTTTGGCAAAATTTACACCTTCTTAAAAATTATATTAGCAAACAATTAAATCATTTCTATCTGCACCAGTACCAATAAATTTAATTGGAACTTTTACAACTTCTTCAATACGATTTAAATAAATTTGAGCATTCTTTGGTAAATCATTTCTATTTTGAATACCACTTAAATCTCCAAAATTACCATCAAACTCTTCGTAAATAGGCTCACAATTAGAAATATAAGTAGTATTGGTTGAATAATCCATTGAAACTTTTCCCTTATGATTATAAGCAACACACAATTTAATTTTATCCAATTTGCCTATAGTATCTAAATGATTTATAGCAAGTCCAGTAAGCCCATTAATGCGAGCAGAATATTTAAGAGCAACTAAATCCAACCAACCACATCTTCTAGGACGTTTTGTTGTAGTACCATACTCATGACCAAGTTCACGAATAGTATCTCCAATTTCATTATCTTGTTCTGTTATAAAAGGACCAGCACCAACTTTAGAAGAATAAGCCTTTAAAACACCATAAACCTCACCAATATCTCTAGCACCAACACCAGTGCCTGTGCATACACCACCAATAGAAGGGTTAGAAGAAGTAACAAAAGGATAAGTACCAAAATCAATATCTAACAAAGTAGCTTGAGCACCCTCACATAAAATATTTTTTCCATCTTCTAAACTTTGGTGAATAATATTAATAGTATCTTTAACATAAGGAGCTAATATTTTAGCATATCCCTCATATTCATTAATAATAGAATTTGCATCTAAAGGCTCATATCCAAAAGCTTGTAAAATCTTGTTTTTATTCTCAATATTAGTTTTAGCAAGTTCGCTAAATCTAGGAGAAACAAAATCTTCAACCCTAATACCAGACCTTTCATATTTATCACAATAAGCAGGCCCAATACCACGAGCAGTAGTACCAATTTTATTATTACCTCTAATTTCCTCTAGTAATTTATCCATAACAATATGATAAGGCATAATAATATGAGCCTTATTACTAATAAACAAATTATCTGTAGAATAACCATTCTCATGTAAATTATTTATTTCTTCTATTAACACCTTTGGATCAATTACAACACCATTCCCAATAATAGCCTTAGTATTACGAGAAAGAATACCAGAAGGAATTAAATGAAAAGCAAATTTTTTACCATCTACTTTAATTGTATGCCCAGCATTATTTCCACCAGAGCAACGAACAGAAACATCAGCATTAGTAGAAAGATAATCTATAATTTTGCCCTTACCTTCATCACCAAAAAATGTACCTAAAACAACATTAACCTTAGACATAAATTTCCTCCGATTTATATAAAATTATAATAAAACAAATTATTACATACTAATTATTATATAAATGTAAAAAAAAGTCAATAAATGTAGAACTTATTTTTATAATAATAGTTAAAATTCAGTTACTGTTCAGTCTATAAGTAGTTAATAGATAGATAAATGTATATAAATATTGAAGAACGATGAGGAGCCATAAGTGGGGACCAATAGAAACTGTTAAAATGTGCAAACATTTTATACAGTTTCATTGGGGAATGGCGACTGTTCAAAATATTTATATACATTTATCTATCTATTAAAAAAATATAATAGAATGAACTTTAACTAATAATATAAATAAATTTAAGATAAAACACAATAAAAAGTATAACAACAAACAAAAAATAGAATTATGGTAACAATAAAAATTAAAAGTCAAATAAAATACACCAAAAGTATTGACATATTAATACTTTATAAATATAATACACTTAAAATGTAGCAATCTAGGAGGTAAACATATTATATGGCAGAACTTAATACTCTAAACAACCAATATGTTAATATGTCAGACGAAAAAATAATTGAAATTATACAAAATGGAGACAATACAGCACTAAATTATATGATGAATAAATATAACGATTTAGTAAATATAAAAGCAAGCAAATTCTATATGGTAGGTGCTGAAAAAGAAGACGTAATACAAGAAGGACTAATAGGACTATACAAAGCAACAAAATCATTTGACATTCAAAAACAAAATTCATTTAAAACATTTGCTAACTTATGTATAGAAAGGCAATTAATAACCGCATTAAAAACATCCAACAGGCAAAAAAACATACCATTAAACTCAGCCTTTTCATTAAACTCAGCAGCATATGATGACGATGATGATGTTGCAGTTATGGAAGTATTAGACACAAAAACAGCAGAAGATCCATTAGACACAATAACCAAAAAAGAATACTATAATCTAATAGAAAATAAAATAGATGAAAGCTTAAGCGACTTTGAAAGACAAGTCCTACATCATTATAAGCAAGGAAAATCCTATGCAGACATTGCACAAAAATTAAACAGCAAAGTAAAATCAATAGATACAGCAATACAAAGAATAAGAAAAAAAGCAAATAAAATAAGAAACAATATAGAAACAGAGGAAAATAAGTAAAATTATTTTCCTCTGTTTCTATATTTATATAAAACCTAAAAACCTAAAGAATTACTAGAAAAATAGCATATTTATATCAAAAATTTAACATAAATGTCAACTAAATGTAAAAAAAGGCGAAATATGTATACCCGTAAAGCAAAAAGGCAAATTAGAAAAAAGAAGGAAAATATTGCTATTTACTATATAAACACAAGTTTATATAATAAATATAATAATACATTTTATTTGAAAGGAAAATAAATGAAAAAGATAATTGCTAGTTTCCTAATTATTTTAATACTAATTACAACACTACCAATAGCACCTATTAGCTTAGCTGTGTCTGAACAAATAGAAAAAATAACACAAATAGCAGCTGAAGAAAAAGTAGGTGTTTCAACCATTGACTTAACAGGATTAGCAATGGGAAGCGAAGCAAGTCATACCCATATTTATGAAAAAAAGTATGATTCAACAGCACATTGGGATCAATGTTGGATATGCCAAAATACAATAAACAGACAATCACATAATATAACAAGAACAGAGTATACATGGGGATATGCAACATGTTATCCAGGAAATACTTATACATATTATTGTGAAGATGGGTGTGGTTATAGCCAAACGACCAAAGATCCATGTGTTAGCAACAACAAATATGTAAATGTTGAACTAAGATATTTGCATCATACAAATTGTACACAATGTGGAGTGTGGATGAACAATCAAGGTTGTGTAGATTCAAGTGGAAAAAGACTAAACTGTCAAAACTTAGGAACATGCGTTATATGTGGGCATACATACACAGAAGCAATACACCATGTCCCAGAAAATGGTAAATGTGAATTTTGTAATCAACAATTTGTAGAACTAGTAAGTAAATCAGTAAAATATGCATCAGATAGTAGTTATGCAATATTAGAATGGAGACTAAGAGGAATAAATGGTGGAGAATTAACAGGACAAATGGGTTTTTATAGCCCAACACCAGCCAAAAGTAAAACATTAACAGTTATAAAAAATGGAACAAACGATTATACATATCAATATAAAATCACATTTTCAAGTGATGTACAAGATGTAGTAACAGCTAACATTGATACAGATAATGCATTAAAAATAAATGGTAAAAAAGTACACTTTGGTGGTTGGGAACAATCAGCATATTATGACCACAAAGCACCAACAGCTGTATCAATTAAAGCAGCGGGAAATGGAACATCAGGAAACTACAGTACAAAAGCAACAATTACAGCAACAGTAAGTGAAGACTTTAGTGACATAGTAGAAATGAGATTATTAGATACAAATGGATCAACAGTATTATCAGATTGGGGAACAGCATCAAAATCATCTAATAATTATACAAGAGTATTTGACATAATAGCTGAAATAAGACAATCATCTACACTATATGTTCAATCAAGAGATAGAATGGGAAATGTAACAACACAACCAGTAAATGTACAATACATAGATGCAAAAGCACCAATATTAACAGGACAAACAGGAAACAATACCACATGGGTACGTACAAAACAAATAACCTATACAGCAACAGATAAAGGAGTAGGACAAGTACAAATAGCATTTAACAATCAAAATGATTTTCAATTAGCAAATCAAAGTGGAGATGCATATACAAGAACATACAACTTTGTAGGAGACGTATATGGGCAAGTAACAGCAGCATTATACCTAAAAGATGGATTAGGAAACATTAGAACAGAAAAAATAACAATAAGCAATATAGATAATACAGCACCAACAATTACAGGAATATCACAAGCTGCATCAAGCGATAAAAAAAGTATAAATATAAGTGTAACTGCAAACGATATAAATCAAAATTTAGGCAAATCTGGATCAGGAGTATCAGAATATGCAATAACCACAACTAATACAGCACCAAGTAGTTTTCAAACAAGTAACACACTAACAGTAAGTAAGAATGGAATATATTATGTGTGGGTTAGAGATGCAGCAGGAAACATATCAAGTGCAAAACAAATACTAGTAAAAGATATAGAAATAGATATAACAGGGAATATTACATGGAATGACCAAAACAACAAATATTCATCAAGAGCAAAAACAAAATTAAGTTTGTATAGAAATATAGATAATGGAGCAAATGAACTAGTACAAACACAAGAAATAGCTGCAGGACAAACAAGCTATAAATTCCAAGCAAGAGAAGTAAACGACCAAGGAAAAGTATACAACTATACAGTACAACAAGATATAGTAGATGGATATGAAACAACATATGACAAATTAAATATAACAAACACATTAATATTACCTACATACACAAGTAATGTAGAGTATAAATTAATAGATGCATTCCAAGATAAATTTCTAAAAAATACAAAAGTAGAAATAGCAGCACAAATACAAGCAGATGAAAACAATAGAGAAAAAATAGGCTTAAATAATACACAAGCAGTATTAAACATAGACTTAGGAGTAAAAATTGATAAAAACAATATAGAAGTTAAATACATAGATGGGCAAACAGGCAAAGAAACAGAAATTTTAGACTTCATGATAAGACAAAACACAATAACAATAGACTATGGAACAACAAATAGTAAAGTAACAAAAGCAGGAGATAAACTTATAGTAAAAGTAAATGGAGTGCTAAACGAAATAAAAGACTATAACACAAACATAATACTAACAGGAAACTTAACAGATTACAGAGGAAAAAATACAAGTATAAACCTAGGAGAAGTAACCAAAGCTGAACAAAACTTCAAAGTAGAATATCAAAAACCACAAGCAAACATACAATTACAAAAAACAGACAGTATTACAGAAGAAAATATAAATGATGCAACATTCACCTTATATGAATGGGATGGAACAAAATATGTAGAAAAAGAAACCTTAGTAGACACTGATAAAGACGGAATATATGTATCAAACTATTATGAATGGAATCCAGTTACACAAGGAAAATACAAAATAGTAGAAACAGGAATACCATTATACTATAACAACTTACAATTTAATATGGAATATGTAATAAACCAATTAGATACAAAAAACTATACAATAACACCAGAATACAGCAATGGAAATTATAAAATAGCATATAGCAAAAGAAATCCAGACGATTTTGATAGTAAAGATGGTGTAGTAGAAAATGAGCCATACAAATTAAATGTAAAAATAAATAATATAGATAGCCAAACAAAACAAACAATAGTATCAAATGCAGAATATACAATATATGAATGGAATAATACAACAGGGCAATACGAAGAATATATAAGCCATACAAATAATGAAAAAGTAATAATGCAAAAACAAAGTGACAATACATACCTATCATCACAATGGCTATATTACACAAAGTATAATGATGGAAAATATAAAATAGTAGAAACACAAAGTGCATATGGATATTATGGAGATTATGATGAAAACAAAAACAAAAGAGAATATGAAATAAATGTACTAGACATTATAAAGAAAAGAAAATACTATAATCAAATAGTAGATAATGAAGGAACAATAAATCTATTTAACAATGAAGAAATGGATGCAATACAAAATAAAAGAGTAGAAACACAATTAAACATACAAATAATAGATGTAGAAACAAATACAAATATACCACAAGGAAGTGCAAACTTAGAAAATGCAGTATACCAAATATATGCACTAGAACAAATAAACCATTCAGATGGAACAACTTCAAGATATCCAGATGAGCCAGGAGTATTGTACAAAAAAGATGAATTAATTAAAGAAATAAGTACAGATGAACAAGGAAAAATACAAGTAATAGGCTTAGAATGCGGAGAATACTATATAAAACAAAAAACACCATCAACAGGATACGTACAAGATGGAAACATATATGGAGTATATTTTACATATAGAGGACAAGACATAGAAAAAATAACTATAAACAATACATATAAAAACAAAGTAATAAAACAAGCATTTCAAGTGCTAAAATATCAGCAGACAACACAAACAGAAGTAGCACCACTTGCAGGAGCAGGATTTACAATATATGAAATAAAAGAACTAAGTATTGTAAAAGAAGGAAAAATACAAAGAAATGAAGATGGAACATACACATTAAAAGACGAGCAAGCACTACAAAACGAACAACTTGCAAAAAAAGCAAATCAAAATGGAACATACAACAT
Source organism: uncultured Clostridia bacterium (assembly GCA_944390975.1). GTDB lineage: Bacteria > Bacillota > Clostridia > TANB77 > CAG-508 > RGIG8482. The sequence goes on from CALXRX010000006.1 coordinate 35,895, forward strand.
AGAAGACCTAGTAGAATATTACTATAAAATTACATACACAGAAGAAAATATGGAAATATTACCACAAGTCGAAAATGGATATAGACCATATAATTTAGAAAATGAAAAATTAGTAAAACAATATGAAACAAGTAGTGATGGTGAAGAAATACAAGAAATAATAACAAGTAAGCAAGGATATTTAGCAAGCCCAGAACTAGCATATGGAGAATATATAGTAATAGAAACTACAGTGCCACAAAACAAAGTAGAAATAAAACCATTTGTAGTAAAAATAGAAAACGACTCAAGAGAAAAACAAAGTTTAAGACATGTATTAGACAAGGATTTCCAAACGAAAATAAAAATATACACAAAAGACATGATTACAAACAAAAACATACTAAAACAAGGCTCTAAATTTGTAATACAAAATTTAGAAACAAATGAATTAGTAACATACAAAGTATGGGATCCATTTAGTAATGTTACAGAATATGGAACATATGAAAAACCATTTGAAACAAACAGACAAGGTTATTTAATAACACCTATGAAGCTAGAAGCGGGAAGATACAAATTAATTCAAATACAAAGTGCAAACGACTATGTAGTAAATGGATTTGAAGGATATTCAGAAAATGGAGAAACAATAAAAACACCATATGCACAAGTAGAATTTGAAATAAGCACAAACCAAATGTACTATGTGGATAATGAACTAGAAAGCAATATCATAGTTCAAGTGCAAAATAATAAACCACAAGTAGGAAGTTTAAAAATAACAGTACAAGGGCAATACATAAATAGTGCATCAAAAAATGAAGAAGGAAACTATGTATTTAATTATCAAAATAAAAACCTAGCTGGAGTAGAAATTGGAATATATGCAAAAGAAGACATAAAAACCAGTGACAATCAAGATACAGTAATATATGCAAAAGATGAACTAGTAAAACAAGCTACAACCAATGAGCAAGGAATAATATATTTTGATAATTTAGAACTAGGAAAATACTATTTAAAAGAAATATCAGCAATAGATGGATTCTCATTAGATAAACAGCCAAAAGATATAGAAATAAAATATGGAACAAACGATATAACTTTAGAAGTAGGAACTGAAGAATGGAAAGAAACTGCACAAAAAACACCAGTTATCAATGAAGAAATAAACATTGAGCAACCAAAACAAAATGTAAAAATTACAATAATAAACAAAGATGCACAAACAAAAGAAAAAATAAAAGGAGCAAAAATAGGGCTATATGCAAAAAATGATATAATAAGTGCCTTTTCAAATGAAGTTATAATAAAAAAAGATGAATTAATAACCACTGCAGTAATTGGTGAACAAGGAGAAGCGGTTATTGGAGAAAACATACCACTTGGGGAATATTACATAAAAGAAATAACACCTTCATCTGGTTATGTACTTAGTGAAGAAACAATACAAATTGACGCAACATACAATAAAGACCAAAGAGAAACAATAAATATAACAAAAGAATATGAAAGCAAGCAAACAAATATCAATATATTCAAAGTAGATGAAGACAAAAATCCAATACCAGGAGCAATTGTACAAATAAAAGATGAAGATGGAAATGTAATAAAAGAATGGGAAACCAAAGATACACCAGAAAACATAGTTGGTTTAGAAATAAATAAGACATATACAATAGTGGAAGTAAAACCAGCTGATGGATATGCAACTGTAGAAGAAGAAACATTCATAATAAATGAAAAAGGAGAAATAGTTACAACAATTGAAAATGAAAATAACACAATATATGCAAAAGGGCAAGCAACAAATATAGAAATAGAATTACAAGATGCAATAACAAAAGAAAAAATAAAAGATATAACAGTAGATTTAGTATCACAAGAAACCCAAGAAACTGTAAGAAACTTTGAAACAATAGAAGAAAACTATGTAACACAAAAATTAAAAATAGGAAAATATACACTAAAAAGCACAAAAATGCCTTATGGATACAAAGAAATTGAAACAACAATCGAAATAAAAGACAGTAAAGAAACACAAAAAATAATAATACCAGTAGAAAGACAAAACTTTGATATAGAAGTACAAACATGGATACAAGAAATAAATCAAAATGGACAAATTAAATATGCAAACACAAAAGAAGAAAATAAAACAAAAAAAGTAGATATCAAAGATAAAAATATAAATAAAGACCAAATAAAAATTACATATAAAATTCGAGTAAAAAACATAGGAAAAATTAATGGACAAGTAGGAAAAATAGAAGTAACAATACCACAAGGCATGCAATTTATAGAAGAAGACAACAAATCATATTGGAAACAAGAAAATGGAAAAATAGTAACAACAGGACTAGCCGGAAAAGAATTAAAAGAAGGCTCTTATGCAGACATTGAAATTGTACTACGTTGGAAAAATGGCTTAGAAAACTTCGGAACAAAAGTAAATCAAGTAGAAATAAAAGAAATAACAAGTGACATAGGTTTTGAAGAAAACAATACACAAAACAATATAGCAAAATCAGCAGAAATAATAATAGGTATAAGTACAGGAGAAATGAATCTTGTTTGGACATGTTGGATACTTCTTATATTACTAATATTAATAGAAATATATGTTACAAAAAAACTAAAAATAAAAAAATTTAAAATAAAAGATAAAACACTAAAATATAAAAAAGATGATAATGAAAAACAAAAAGGAGATTAAAATTAAATAAAATAATATACAAGAGGTCAAATTCAAAAAAATGAATTTGACCTCCTGCAATGTGCGACAATTGACATGTAGTAATTATCCGCGGTTACAGTCCATACAGTTGATAACGATGAAAGATGGTGATGATACATTGAAAGTTTCATAGCCCTCACGAATAAAGTCAAAAAGGTGGATATAATTTGCATGCTTGCGAACTTTATCACAACCTCCTTTTTCATAAGGTAGATCCAAGAGCCGGTGACAGGTTTTTCCGCCAGAAGCACACGTATGGTTTAATTCAGAACTTAAATATGTGCTCCGGGGAACTTCACAACATAACAATTTCTCATACCACTTATACACAAGAGTTGGAGTTCCCAATTTTCTTCTGATATTTAACTCCGTAGGAGTTGTTATCTGAAGAGGTGTTTCGAAAGGCTCTGTTTTATCTGGCATTCTCTTTCGACTGACAATTCTAAAATGATGGTCCTTGTCGGAAGCTCTATAGACGACTTTTGATTTCTTTGTAATCAGAGAGCCTGTAAGGGTAAAGTTATCTCCTTTCCTGCTTATTTTTGCACCACTTAATATGGTTTCCTTTTCGGTTACTGTTTTTTCAAACCGCTCCATTGTTTTGCCTCCTTTGGGAAATGTTCCCATTTTTATTTAATGCACTTGTTGTACATATATTAAGTATACTACTTTATGTTTACAATGTCAATTTAGTTCAATTTTGATAATGTTAAAAATTGTTAACATTCAGTCTATTTTACTTTTTTTAAATTGATAGATAATTTTATATAAAATTATCTATCAATTAACTACTTATAGTCTGAACTGTAACTGCACATTAACAAAAAATTAAAAAAAATGTGCTAAAACCTTGACAAGCCGTAAGAAAAAATGATATATTATAATAACATAAATTACGGATAACTTGTTATGAAACTAAAAATAGTAAGGGTGGTTAAAATAAAAAAACCAAAAATAACAAGAAGTTAAGTAAAATACAAAAGGTAAGTTGGTAAAAAAAGAGAGTTTACCAACATGCCTTTTTGTTGTCGTAATTAAGTATTTTTTCGTAAATTTAAAAGAAGAGGAATTAAATTATGAAAGAACTTTTAAGTAGAGGTGAATAGAGCAGTAACACTAAACTTACTAGGGAAACTTAATTTAAGAAGGACTTCTTATTAAATATATTTTTTCTTAAAAAGCATTATACAAATTAATGCAATTTAAATCTTAATTTTCTGCTTAAAATTTAATTAGAGGTGATTTTTTTGGTAAAAGATGTAAAACACGAAAAATGTGTAAGAAAAACATTTGCAAAAACAGAAGACAGCATAGAAATGCCAAATTTAATTCAAGTACAAAAAGACTCATATGACTGGTTTGTTAAGGAAGGATTAGGAGAAGTATTAAAAGACATATCTCCAATAGTTGACTACACAGGAAACCTAGTACTAGAATTTTTTGATTACTATATGGAAGACAAAACAAAATACTCATTAGAAGAAGCAAAAGAAAGAGATGCTACATACTCAACAAGACTACATGTAAAAGTACGATTAATAAACCGTGAAACAGGAGAAATTAAAGAACAAGAAATCTATTTAGGAGATTTTCCATTAATGACAGACAGTGGAACATTTGTAATTAATGGAGCAGAAAGAGTTGTTGTAAGCCAATTAGTACGTTCACCAGGATGCTATTATGCAAATGAATATGACAAAACTGGTAAAAAAATATTCACATCAACAGTAATGCCAATACGTGGAGCATGGATAGAATATGAAACAGATGCTAATGACGTATTCTATGTAAGAATAGATAGGACAAGAAAAATACCAGTAACATCTTTATTAAGAGCAGTTGGACTAGTTACAGACCAACAAATAATAGACTTCTTTGGAGAAGAAGATAAAATAATTGCAACAATAAACAAAGACACAATAAAAGACCAAGATGAAGCATTAATAGAAATATACAAAAAACTAAGACCAGGAGAACTTCCATCTGTTGAAGCTGCAAGAAACTTATTTAATGGATTATTCTTCGATGATAGAAGATATGACCTTGCAAAAGTTGGAAGATATAAATTTAATAAAAAATTAAGTTTAGCTGAAAGAATAAAAAATCAAATATCAGCAAGTGACATAGTAAATCCAGAAACAGGAGAAGTTCTTGTAGAAGCAGGAAACATTATAACAAAAGAAACTGCTAAAGAAATTCAAAATACAGGAATAAACGTAGTAGATGTTAAATTAGAAGACAAAACTGTAAGAGTAATAGGAAATGGAACAGTAGACATTCATGAATTTGTAGAACTAAAAGAACTAAAAGTAAAAGAATATGTAAATTATGAAGTACTAAAAAGCATACTAGAAAATACAGACAAAAAAGATTTAGAAAAAATAATTGCAGAAAGAATGAATGAACTAGTACCAAAACATATTACAACAGAAGATATTTTATCTTCAATAAACTATATACTTACACTACAATATGGACTTGGAAAAGTAGACGATATTGACCACTTAGGAAATAGACGTATACGTTCAGTTGGAGAACTATTACAAAACCAATTTAGAATTGGTCTAACTAGACTAGAAAGAGTTGTGCGTGAAAGAATGACAATCCAAGACTTAGATGTTGTAACACCACAAACACTAATAAACACAAAACCAATAACATCATCAATAAGAGAATTCTTTGGAAGTTCACAATTATCACAATTCATGGACCAAACAAACCCATTATCAGAATTAACACATAAAAGAAGAATATCAGCATTAGGGCCAGGTGGATTATCAAGAGAAAGAGCAGGATTTGAGGTAAGAGACGTACATTACACACACTATGGAAGACTATGTCCAATAGAATCACCAGAAGGACCAAACATAGGACTTATATCTGCATTATCATCATTTGCAATAATAAATGAATATGGATTTGTTGAAACACCATATAGAGTAGTAGATAAAGAAACACATCAAGTAACAGACAAAGTAGTATATTTAAGTGCAGAAGATGAAGATGGTGCAAGAATTGCACAAGCCTCAGAGCCACTAGACAAAAATGGAAAATTTGAAAATAAAAAAGTAAAAGTAAGATACTTAGACGACATAGAAGAAGTAGCACCAGAAGAAGTAGACTATGTTGATGTATCACCAAAACAACTAGTTTCAGTAGGTGCAGCAATGATACCATTCTTAGAGCATGATGACGCTCACCGTGCATTAATGGGTGCAAACATGCAACGTCAAGCAGTTCCATTATTAATACCAGAATCTCCAATAGTTGGAACAGGAATAGAATATAGAGCAGCAAAAGACTCTGGAATATTACAAATAGCAAAATCAAATGGAACAATTGCAAAAGTAACAGGAGACGAAATAGTTTTAAAAACAGACAAAGGAGAATTAGAAAAATATCATTTGCGTAAATTCAAAAGAACAAATGGTGGAACATGTATAAATCAAAGACCAATAGTAGTAAAAGGCGAAAAAGTAAAAGCAGGAGACGTTATAGCAGATGGACCATCTACAGACAAAGGAGAAATGGCATTAGGTAAAAACGTATTAATAGCATTTGCAACATGGGAAGGATACAACTATGAGGATGCCGTACTAATAAGTGAAAGACTAGTTAGAGAAGACGTATATACATCAATACATATAGAAGAATATGATTGTGAATGTAGAGACACAAAATTAGGTCCAGAAGAAATAACAAGAGACATACCAAATGTTGGAGAAGACAGCCTAAAAGACCTAGACGAAAATGGAATAATAAGAATTGGTGCAGAAGTAAGACCAGGAGACATTCTAGTTGGAAAAGTAACACCAAAAGGAGAAACAGAATTAACTGCAGAAGAAAGACTACTAAGAGCAATATTTGGAGAAAAAGCAAGAGAAGTTAGAGATACATCATTAAGAGTACCACATGGAGAAGAAGGAACAATAGTAGATGTAAAAATATTTACAAGAGATAATTCAGATGAATTAGCACCAGGAGTAAACCAAGTAATCAGATGTTATATAGCACAAAAAAGAAAAATATCTGTTGGAGATAAAATGGCAGGACGTCATGGAAATAAAGGTGTTGTTTCAAGAATATTACCAGTAGAAGACATGCCATTTATGCCAGATGGAACACCAGTAGATATAGTACTAAACCCACTTGGAGTACCATCACGTATGAACTTAGGACAGGTGCTTGAAGTACATTTAGGTGCTGCAGCTCGTGAACTTGGATGGAAAGTAGCTACACCAGTATTTGATGGAGCAAAAGAATATGAAATTTCTGAATTATTAGAAAAAGCTGGAAGATCTGTAGACGGAAAAACAACACTATATGATGGAAGAACAGGAGAAAAATTTGATAAACCAGTAACAGTTGGTGTAATGTATATGTTAAAACTACATCATTTAGTAGACGACAAAATACATGCACGTTCAACAGGACCATACTCACTTGTAACACAACAACCACTAGGAGGAAAAGCACAATTTGGTGGACAACGTTTTGGAGAAATGGAAGTTTGGGCATTAGAAGCATATGGAGCTGCACATACATTACAAGAAATTCTTACAGTAAAATCTGATGATGTTGTAGGAAGAGTAAAAACATATGAAGCAATTGTAAAAGGTGAAAACGTACCAGAGCCAGGAGTTCCAGAAAGCTTCAAAGTACTTGTAAAAGAACTACAAAGTTTAGGATTAGACGTACGTCTATATTCAAATGACGATCAAGAACTAGAACTAAAAGAAAATATAGATGAAGGAATAGAATACAATCCAGAAAGAGAAAAACAACAAAATATATTACTAGAAGAAGAACTAGCAGAAAATTACATTGAAGAAGATGAAGACGATAGCGGGGAACTTTTAGATACAGAAGATGCAGACGAACTATTTGAAAGTGTACTTGATGATGAAGACGAAATGTTACTAGATGACACAGATTTAGGAGTAGACAATCTTATGAACGACAATGATATATTAGACGATGATAACGAATAGCAAATAACAAATAGTAACAAAAAATAATAGTAAAAATCAGCAAAAATAGCAAACAATAAAAAATAATCAAAATGAATAATGGAAATTAAATAATTAAATATGTTCTACATAATACTATAGAATAATCACATAAGGGAATTGTTCGTGCAGTGTTAAATTATTCTATAGATATTATGAATTAAAACTTCAAATTTTGGAAAGGGGCCAAAAATGGACGAATTAGAAATATTTGATAAATTAAAAATTGGGCTAGCTTCAGATGAAAAAATAAGGGAATGGTCAAAAGGTGAAGTAAAAAAACCAGAAACCATAAATTATAGAACTTTAAAACCAGAAAAAGATGGTCTATTTTGTGAAAGAATATTTGGACCAACAAAAGACTGGGAATGTCACTGTGGTAAATATAAAAGAGTTCGTTATAAAGGAATAGTATGCGATAGATGTGGTGTTGAAGTAACAAAAGCAAAAGTAAGAAGAGAAAGAATGGGGCATATAGAACTTGCCGCACCAGTTGCGCATATTTGGTATTTTAAAGGAATTCCAAGTAGAATAGCTCTATTACTAGATATATCGCCAAGAAGCTTAGAAAAAGTTATATATTTTGCATCATACATAGTAACAGATAAAGGAACATCTGGATTAATAAAAACACAAGTATTAACAGAAAAAGAATATCATGAAGCAGAAGAAAAATATGGTAGAGGCTCATTCAAAGCCGAAATGGGAGCAGAAGCCATAGAAAGTTTATTAAAAGAACTTGATATAGAAAAATTAGCAGAAAAACTAAAAAAAGAATTAGAAACAGCAAGTGAGCAAAAGAAAGTAAAACTAATAAAAAGACTAGACACAGTTGAATCATTTAGATTATCTGGAAACAAACCAGAATGGATGATAATGAACGTAGTACCAGTTATACCACCAGAATTAAGACCAATGGTACAACTAGATGGAGGAAGATTTGCAACCTCAGATTTAAATGATTTATATAGACGTGTAATAAACAGAAATAATCGTTTAAAAAGATTATTAGAATTAGGTGCACCAGAAATAATTGTAAGAAATGAAAAAAGAATGTTACAAGAATCTGTAGATGCACTAATAGATAATGGAAGACGTGGAAGACCAGTAACAGGAGCTGGAAATAGACCACTTAAATCTTTATCAGACTTATTAAAAGGAAAACAAGGACGTTTCCGTCAAAACTTACTTGGAAAACGTGTTGACTATTCAGGACGTTCAGTTATAGTTGTTGGACCAGAACTAAAAATATATCAATGTGGGCTTCCAAAAGAAATGGCAGTAGAATTATTCAAACCATTCGTAATGAAGGAACTAGTTGGTAGAGGAATTGCACATAACATTAAAAACGCAAAAAGAATGGTAGAAAGACTAAGACCAGAAGTATGGGACATCTTAGAAGAAGTTATAAAAGACCATCCAGTTATGCTAAACCGTGCACCAACACTACATAGACTTGGAATACAAGCATTTGAGCCAGTACTAGTAGAAGGTAGAGCAATAAAACTACACCCACTTGTATGTACAGCATTCAATGCAGACTTTGATGGTGACCAAATGGCAGTACACGTACCATTATCACCAGAAGCACAAGCAGAAGCAAGATATTTAATGCTATCAGCAAACAACTTACTAAAACCACAAGATGGAAAACCAGTTACAGTACCAACACAAGACATGATACTAGGAAGCTATTACCTAACAATGGTTGTAGAAGGAGAAATAGGAGAAGGAACATATTTTAAAGATGTTGATGAAGCAATAATGGCATATGCAAATGGAGAAGTTGGACTACATGCAAAAGTATGGATTAGAATGTTTAAAGAAATAGATGGAGAACTAAAACATAAAAAAGTTGAAACAACAGTAGGTAGAGTAATATACAACCAAGGAATACCACAAGATTTAGGATTTGTAGATAGATCTAATCCAGAAAATGTATTTGACTTAGAAATTAACTTCCCAGTTATAAAGAAAAACTTAGGAACAATAGTTGCAAAAAGCATAAATGTACATGGACTTTCAAGAACAGCAGAATTATTAGACTATATTAAATCAATAGGATTCAAATACTCAACAAAAGGTGCTATTACTGTTAGTACAAGCGATATCATTATACCAAAAGCAAAAAAAGAAATATTAGAAAAAGCAGAAGTTGAAGTAGAAAACATTGCAAAACAATATAAACGTGGTTTAATAACAGAAGACGAAAGATATGAATCAGTTATTAAAGTATGGGAAAAAGCAACAAATGATGTATCAGATGCAATGCAAGAAAACTTTGATGAACTAAACCCAATATTTATGATGATACAATCTGGAGCACGTGGAAACATGAATCAGTTACGTCAAGTAGCAGGTATGCGTGGACTTATGGCAAATACATCTGGTAAAGCAGTAGAAATACCAATTCGTTCATCATTTAGAGAAGGACTAGATCCACTAGAATACTTCGTATCAAGCCATGGTGGAAGAAAGGGACTTGCAGATACAGCTCTAAGAACAGCAGACTCTGGTTACTTAACAAGAAGACTAGTAGATGTATCACAAGACATAATAGTAAGAGAACATGATTGTGGAACAACAGAAGGAATAATAGTTTCTGATATAAAAGATGGAAACCAAGTAATAGAAAAACTACAAGAAAGACTAGAAGGAAGATATCCATTAGAAGATATTATAGATCCAGAAACAAAAGAAATAATTGTAGACAAAAATACAATGATAACAGAAAAAATAGCAGATAAAATAATAGCAGCAGGATATGACAAAGTAGCAGTACGTTCAGCATTAGGATGTAGATCAAAACATGGTGTATGTGCTAAATGCTATGGAATGGGACTTGCAACACGTGAAGAAGTAAATATAGGTGAAGCAGTTGGAATAATTGCAGCACAATCAATAGGAGAGCCAGGTACACAGCTAACAATGAGAACATTCCACCAAGGAGGTGTAGCTGGAGGAGATATTACACAAGGTCTTCCTAGAGTTGAGGAACTATTTGAAGCAAGAAAACCAAAAGGACTTGCAATAATAACAGAAATTGATGGAACAGTAAAAATAAATGACGATAAAAAGAAAAAAGAAGTAGTAGTAACATCAAAAGACAATTCAAAAACATACACAATACCATTTGGCTCAAAATTAAGAGTAAAAGATGGAGATGTATTAGAAGCAGGAGATCAAATTACAGAAGGATCTATAAATCCAAACGAAATACTTGCAATAAAAGGACCAGAAGGTGTTTATGAATACTTAATACAAGAAGTACAAAAAGTATATAGAAACCAAGGTGTTGATATTAACGACAAACATATAGAAGTAATAGGAAGACAAATGCTTAAAAAAGTAAGAGTAGAAGACAATGGAGACACAGATATGTTTGCAGGATCACTTGTAGATATGTATGAATTTGAAGAAAAAAATCAAAAAGCAGTAGAAGAAGGAAAACGTCCAGCAGAAGGAAAACGCACATTACTTGGAATTACAAAAGCATCACTTGCAACAGAAAGCTTCTTATCTGCAGCATCATTCCAAGAAACAACTAGAGTATTAACAGAAGCAGCAATAAAAGGAAAAGTAGATCCATTAATTGGTCTAAAAGAAAACGTAATAATAGGAAAACTAATACCAGCTGGAACAGGAATGAATATATACAAAAACATAAAAATTAATACAGAAGTAGAAGAAAATGCTGAAGAACAACAAACAGAGCAAAAAGTAGAAGAATAGAATAATAGAAACAATAGTAAAACGAATAGAAACTGAATAAAATAATTATTCAGTTTCTATTCGTTTGTTTACTTTTTATTTATAAAAATCGCATCATTACCATTTATTAAAATTTTAAGTTTTTCAGATAAAATATTTGCATCTATATCATAATCCACTTTAATAAAAACTAATATAAAATTATGTAAAAAAGTGATAACTAAAAAAGCCCAAAACTATTGAAAACAAAGTAATAGAAATATAAAATGACGAAAAATAAACTTCGTCATTTTTGTGTAAATAACCTTCTGACATTGCCAGTAGTAACATAGCCTTTTTATGAAGTATAGAAGAAACATAACAAACTCCAAAAAACGTGAAAAAACAAAAAAATCATCTCCAATTTTTGTGAAAAAAATCAAAAAACATCTCCAAAAAACGTGAAAAAAACTTGATAATTTATATAAAGTAGAATATAATATACTTAGAAATAGTGGAGGAATATATATATGAAAAGAAAAATTTATAATAACTTATTAAAATGGAAAAACAATTCAATAGATATACCATTAATGATTATAGGAGCAAGACAAATTGGGAAAACATATATAATAAATGAATTTTGTAAAAAAGAGTTTGAAAAATATATCTATATTAATTTATTAGATAATCCTCAAATAGTAGAAATATTTGAACAACCAATATCTACAGAAGAAAAATTCACAAAAATGCAGTGGATTTTAAATACTAATATAGATTTAGAAAAAACAATAATATTTTTTGATGAAATTCAACTTAGTGAAAAATTAATTAGTAATTTAAAATATTTTTGTGAATCTGAAAAACCATATAAAATAATCTGTGCAGGAAGTTTACTAGGTGTAAAAATTAATAGATTTAATTCATCATTTCCAGTAGGAAAAGTAAAAATGGAATATATGTATCCAATGGATTTTGAAGAATTCTTAATGGCTACATCTACTCAAGGCTTAATAGATGAAATATATAAATGCTATGAGCAATTAACCCCAATAACAAATGCATTACATGAAAAACTATTAAATATATATAGATTATATTTATGTATTGGAGGTATGCCTCAAGCAGTACAAAATATAATAGATGTTAAACAAAATATTTTTGAGTTTGATAAAGAAATTATAAAAAATATTATTCAATCTTATTTAAATGACATGAATCAATACGTATTCAATAATACTGAAAAAACAAAAATAGAAGCAATATATAAATCTATACCAAGCCAACTTGGAAATATAAGTAGTAAATTTCAATACTCAAAAATCAATTCTAATGCTAGAAGTAGGGATTATGAATCTTCAATGCAATGGTTAATTTCAAGTACAATGGTATATAAATGTAATTTGCTAAAATCAATACAAATTCCGCCGAAAGTATATGCAGATGAAGAATATTTTAAATTATATTTAAGCGATGTAGGCTTGCTTACTTCATTACTAGAAATTCAATACAATGATATTATGCTAGATAGCAACTTTTTATATAAAGGAAATATTGCAGAAAATTATGTTGCACAAACATTAGTAAGTAATAATATAAGTTTATATTATTGGAAATCTAACAGTGATGCAGAAATAGATTTTATTCTATATAATCAAGATGGACTAATTCCAATTGAAGTAAAAGCATCAAATAATATAACATCAAAAAGCTTAAACAGCTATATAAAACAATTTAAGCCTAAATATTCTATTAGAATTTCAAGTAAAAACTTTGGATTTGAAAACAATATTAAATCAATACCACTATATGCTGCATTTCTAATTAAATAACATCAAAGAGCATATCTATCTATAAATTGATAAATATGCTCTTTTTCATATATCCGTAAAATTTACGGAATAAAAACTTTGTAAAAATCTTGTAAAATAAGTCAAAATATAGTATCATAGAAATGTATAAAAAAAGAAAAGGAGATGCCTTTATGGAAAAAAGTTTTAGTGAAAGTTATAAAGAAGCAGGAGTAGACGTTACAGCAGGGTATAAATCAGTAGAACTAATGAAAAAATATGTTCAAAGTACCTATATAAAAGGTGTTGAATCAGACCTAGGTGGATTTGGAGGTCTTTTTGCGCCAGATATAAAAGATATGAAACAACCAATTTTAGTTTCCGGAACAGATGGAGTAGGAACAAAACTAAAATTGGCTTTTTTGATGAATAAGCATGACACAATTGGACAAGACTGTGTAGCAATGTGTGTAAACGATATAGTATGTTGTGGAGCAAAACCATTATTTTTCTTAGACTATATGTCACTATGGAAAAACATACCAGAAATGGTAGCAACAATAGTAAAAGGAGTTACAGATGGATGCAAACTAGCAGGATGTGCATTAGTTGGAGGAGAAACAGCAGAAATGCCAGGGTTATATGCAGAAAATGAATATGACTTAGCAGGATTTAGTGTAGGAATTGTAGACAAAGAAAAAATGATAAATCCAGAAACAATTGAAATAGGAGACGTAGTAATAGGACTATCATCATCAGGAGTACATTCAAACGGTTTTTCACTTATAAGAAAAATATTTAATGTAAATGAAGAAAATTTAAAAGAATATAAAGAAGAATTAGGAACAACATTAGGAGAAGCACTACTTACACCAACAAAAATCTATGTAAAACCAGTATTAAAACTATTAGAAAAAGTAAATATAAAAGGAATTTCACATATAACCGGAGGTGGATTTTATGAAAATATGCCTAGAATGTTAAATGAAAAAGTAGCATTAAAAATAAACAAAAACTCATATGAAGTTCCAGCAATATTTAAACTTATTCAAAAACAAGGAGATATTCCTGAAAGAGATATGTACAACACATTTAATATGGGAATAGGAATGGCAATAATAGTTTCAAAACAAGACCAAGAAAAAGCATTAGAAATATTATCACAAGAAGGAGAAACTGCATGTGTAATAGGAGAAGTAGTAGAAGGAAATAAAGAAATAGAAATTATTAATTAGAAGTTGGAGGAAAAGTTTATGGTAAGAAGAATTTATGTACAAAAAAAATCAGGCTTTGATATAGAAGCAAAAGGAGTTTTAAGCGATTTAAAAGAAAATTTACAAATAAAAGGCTTAGAAGATGTAATTATACTAAATAGGTATGATGTATCTGGAATAGATGACACAACATATGAAAAAGCAAAAAGCACTATATTTTCAGAGCCACAAGTAGATATATGCTTTGATGAAAATTATGAATTTGATAAAAATGATAAAGTATTCGGAGTAGAATTTTTACCAGGACAATTTGACCAAAGAGCAAACTCTTTAGTTGAATGTCTACAAATAATTAGTGAAAAAGAAAGACCAGTTGCAAAAACAGCAAAAATATATATTCTGAAAGGAAAAATAGATGAATTAGAGTTAGAAAAAATTAAAAAATATTTAATAAACTCAGTAGACTCTCGTGAAGCAAACCTTAAAAAGCCTGAAACTTTAGAAGATGAAATTGTAGAGCCACAAGATGTTGCAGTAATAGAAGGATTCATAAATATGACAGATGAAGATGCACAAAAATTTTATGATAAATATGGTTTTGCAATGGACTTAGCAGACTTAAAATTCTGCCAAAAATACTTTAGAGACACAGAAAAAAGAGACCCAACAATGACAGAAATGAAAATGATAGATACATACTGGTCAGACCATTGTAGACATACAACTTTCTTAACAAGACTAGAAGTTATAGATATAAAATGGGATTTATTAAAAGAAATATATAAACAATATATAGAATCAAGAAAATTTGTATATGAAGATAGAAAAAAAGACATATGTTTAATGGACGTTGCAACAATAGCAGCAAAAGAGTTAAAGAAAAAAGGACTATTAAAAGATTTAGATGAATCTGAAGAAATAAATGCTTGTAGTATAAAAGCAGAAATAATGGTAGATGGAAAGCCAGAAGAATACTTAATTATGTTTAAAAATGAAACACATAATCATCCAACAGAAATAGAGCCATTTGGTGGAGCAGCAACCTGTCTTGGAGGAGCAATAAGAGACCCATTATCAGGAAGAGTATATGTATATCAAGCAATGAGAGTAACAGGATGTGGAGATCCAAGACAAACTATAGAAGAAACATTGCCAAATAAATTACCACAAAGAAAATTAACAAATGAAGCAGCAAGAGGATATAGTTCATATGGAAACCAAATAGGACTTGCAACAGGGCAAGTATCAGAAATATATCATCCAGGATATATAGCAAAAAGATTAGAAATTGGAGCATTAATAGGAGCAGCACCAGCTAAAAATGTAGTAAGATTAAGACCTGAGCCAGGAGACAAAGTAATACTACTTGGAGGTAGAACAGGAAGAGATGGTTGTGGAGGAGCTACAGGCTCATCAAAAGCTCATACAAGTAAATCTCTAACAATATGTGGAGCAGAAGTTCAAAAAGGAAATGCACCAGAAGAAAGAAAAATACAAAGACTATTTAGAAATGAAGAATTAGCAAAATTAATAAAAAGATGTAACGATTTTGGAGCAGGTGGAGTTTCAGTAGCAGTAGGTGAATTAGCAGATGGATTAGTAATAAACTTAGATAAAGTACCAAAAAAATATGAGGGACTAGATGGAACAGAACTAGCCATTTCTGAATCACAAGAAAGAATGGCTGTAGTAGTAGCAGCAGAAAATGTAGAAAAATTTGAAAAATTAGCAAGCAAAGAAAATATAGAAACCAGTATAGTTGCAGATGTAGTAGAAGAGCCAAGAGTAAAAATATACTGGAGAGGAAGCAAAATAGTAGATATAAGTAGAGAATTCTTAGACACAAATGGAGATGTAAAAAAAGCAAATATAGAAATACAAAAACCAGATGAAAACAATAATTACTTTAAACAAGAAGAAACAAAAGATGTTGTAAAAACATGGAAAGAAAATATATCATCATTAAATTGTTGCTCACAAAAAGGATTAGTAGAAAGATTTGACTCTAGTATAGGTGCAGGGACTGTACTAATGCCATTTGGAGGTAAATATCAATTAACACCAGTAGAAGGAATGGTAGCTCGTATACCTACTTTAGAAGGATATACAAATACAGGAACAATAATGACATATGGATACAACCCATATTTATCTACATGGAGTCCATTCCATGGAGCAGTATATGCAGTAATAGAATCAATAACAAAATATGTAGCAGTAGGTGGAGACTATAAAAAAGCATGGCTAACATTCCAAGAATATTTTGAAAAGTTAAGAAATGATCCATTAAGATGGGGAAAACCACTTTCAGCACTACTTGGTGCATACTTAGTACAAGAAAAATTAGGAATTGCATCAATTGGTGGAAAAGATAGTATGTCTGGCTCATATAATGAACTAGATGTACCACCAACACTAGTTTCTTTCTGTGTAGGAACAGTTGATATTAAAAAAGTAATATCAAATGAATTTAAAAACACAAATTCAAAAATCATGATATTAAAAACAAAAATTGATGAAAATGACTTACCAGATTTTGAAGACTTAAAAGAAAACTATGAAATAATACATAACTTAATACAAGAAGATAAAGTATTATCAGTAACATCAATAAAACATGGTGGAATATCAGATGCAATTACAAAATGTACAATAGGTAATAAAATAGGATTTAAATTTACATCAAAAGAAAATCTATTTAAACCAATGTATGGAAGCTTTATATTAGAATTAAAAGAAAATGTAGATAATAAAAAGCTTCAAGAACTAGGATATACAATAGAAGAAAAAGAAATAATAATAGACAATGAAAACAAGCTAGATATTGAAGAACTTATAGAATTATGGGAAAAACCATTAGAAAAAGTATTCCCAACAAAAGTAAAAACACAAAAATATGGAGATGTAGAAAATATATTAAGTAATAAAACATACACTATAACTCCAAAAATAAAAATAGCAAAGCCACGTGTATTTATACCTGTATTTCCAGGAACAAACTGTGAATATGATTTACAAAAAGCCTTTGTTGATGCAGGAGCAATTGTAAATACAACAGTATTTAGAAACTTAAAACCAGAACATATAGAAGAATCAATAAAAGAATATGAAAAACAAATTAAAGAAGCACAAATAATTATGTTGCCAGGTGGATTTAGTGCCGGAGACGAGCCAGATGGATCAGGAAAATTTATAGCATCAGTATTTAGAAATCCATATTTAACACAAGCAATACATTCACACTTATACGAGCAAGATGGATTAATATTAGGAATATGTAATGGATTCCAAGCATTAATAAAATTAGGATTATTACCATATGGTAAAATAGTAGATATGGATGAAACAATGCCAACACTAACATTTAATGATATAGCAAGACACCAATCAAAACTTGTTAATACAAAAGTCGTATCAAAATTATCACCATGGTTTAATAAAGTAAATTTGGGCGAAGAATTCATAATCCCAATATCACATGGAGAAGGAAAATTTGTAGCAAGCCAAGAAGTAATGCAAGACCTAATAAAAAATGGACAAATAGCCACACAATATGTAGATTTAGAAGGAAATGCAACATATGATATAAGATATAACCCAAATGGATCAACATATGCAGTAGAAGGAATAACAAGCCCAGATGGAAGAATATTAGGAAAAATGGGACATTCAGAAAGAAGTTACAGAAATGATATATTAAAAAATGTATCAGGAAATAAAGACCAAAAACTATTTGAATCTGGAGTAGAATATTATAGTTAAAAGGAGAAAAACATGGAAAAAAATAATACATATGTAACACCACTATCTGGTAGATATGCAAGTAAAGAAATGAACAAAATATGGTCAAGTGATACAAAGTACAGCACTTGGAGAAAATTATGGGTAGCACTTGCAGAAACAGAAAAAGAATTAGGAATAAATATAACAGAAGAACAAATAAAAGAAATGAAAGAAAATATAGAAAACATAGACTATGAAATCGTTTCTGCTAGAGAAGCACAATGTAGACATGATGTAATGAGCCATGTATATGAATTTGGAATAAAATGTCCAAATGCAAAACCAATAATACACTTAGGTGCAACATCTTGTTATGTAACAGACAACACAGATGTAATTCTTATGAGAGAAGCACTTATGCTAGTAAAGAAAAAATTATTATTAGTTATAAACAACCTAAAAACATTTGCATTAAAAAACAAAAATATAACATGTTTAGGATATACACATTTCCAACCAGCACAATTAACTACAGTTGGAAAAAGGGCAACATTATGGTTACAAGATTTATTAGAAGATTTAGAAGAATTAGACTTTGTAATAGAAAATATGAAATTATTAGGCTGTAAAGGGACAACAGGAACACAAGAAAGTTTCATGAAATTATTTAAAGATGAAGAAAAAGTAAATCAAATTGATGAAAAAATTGCAGAAAAGATGGGATTTAATAAAGTATATGATGTATCAGGACAAACATATACAAGAAAATTAGATTCAAGAGTATTAAACACATTATCACAAATTGCACAAAGTGCATCTAAGTTTGCAAATGATATGAGATTATTACAACATGAAAAAGAATTAGAAGAGCCATTTGAAAAAGGACAAATAGGCTCATCTGCAATGGCATACAAAAGAAATCCAATGAGAAGTGAAAGAATAAATTCACTTGCAAGACATGTAATGGTATTAGCAAATGATGCAAGTATTACAGCAGCAACACAATGGTTAGAAAGAACTCTAGATGACTCTGCTAACAAAAGAATTTGTGTACCAGAAAGCTTTTTAGCTGTAGATGCAATTCTAATATTATATGCAAATATAACATCTAATATAGTAGTATATGAAAATGTAATAAAAACAAATATGATGCAAGAACTACCATTCATGGGAACTGAAGAGATACTAATGAATGCAGTATTAAAAGGTGGAGACAGACAAGAATTACATGAAAAAATAAGAATATATTCAATGGAAGCAGGACGTGAAGTAAAAGAATTTGGAAGACCAAACGATTTAGTTGAAAGAATAGCAAATGATGAATCATTTGGACTAACAAAAGAAGAAATATTACATGCACTAAATCCAGATAATTTATGTGGTAGAGCACCAAAACAAGTAGAACAATTTATAGAAACAAAAGTAAATCCAATACTTGATAAATATAAAGACTTAATAAAAGACATAAATGTAGAGGTTAATGTATAATTGTATAATAAGTATTTAAAACTAAAAAAGCATAATAAGTTTGTATAATATATAAGCAATAAATTAATCTATGATAGAAAAAACAAATGCCCCAAAAATGGGGCATTTAAAAATATAAAAAATATCGAAAAATTTGTATAAGTTCTAAACCTTAAGAAGAAAGTTTAAAACAAATTAAAAAAACTCTTTAAAATTTATTTCCAGTTAATCTTTCATAAGCTTCAATATATTTAGAACGAGTTGTTTGAATAACATCAACAGGAATTGGTGTAGGATTATTAGCATCCCAATTTGTTTGCTTTAGCCAATCTCTCATATATTGTTTATCAAAACTCTTTTGACCATGACCAATTTCATAATCTGATGCTGGCCAAAATCTGCTAGAATCTGGAGTTAAAACTTCATCACCTAAAACTAAATCTCCATTTTCATCTAATCCAAATTCAAATTTTGTATCAGCAATAATAATACCTTTTGTAGCAGCATATTCAGCACATTTAGAATAAATTTCTATAGCAACATCTCTTACCTTTGTTGCAAGATCTTCGCCAATTAATTCTACTGTTTGTTCAAAACTAATATTCTCATCATGTCCTTCTGCTGCTTTTGTAGAAGGTGTAAAAATTGGATTTGGAAGTTTTTGAGATTCCTGTAAGCCAGCAGGTAAAGTAATACCACAAACAGTACCATTTTCCTTGTAACTTTTCCATCCAGAGCCAGTTATATAACCTCTTACAATACATTCAATAGGAAGCATTTTTAATTTTTTAACTAACATACTTCTATCTTTAAATTCTTCTTTTTGAAATTCCTCAGGAAAATCAGAAATATTAGTTGAAATAACATGATTTTTTACAAAATCTTTTGTGTAATCAAACCAAAATTCAGAAATTTTATTTAAAACTTTACCCTTATCAGGAACTTCATTTGGTAAAATAACATCAAAAGCAGAAATTCTATCAGAAACAACAAGCATAAGTTTGCCATCATCTACTTCATAAATTTCACGAACTTTACCACTACTAATTTTTTTCATATAATACCTCATTTCTGCCTATAAAAGGCTAAATTATTTTACATTTGCTCTAAATAAGCACTATAACCTAAATTTTGTAATTTTTCATCTTTTTTAGTTACAGCATCTTTTAAAGAATCCTTAAAAGTAGCAAGTTTAGTTTTTACATCTTCATTTCCTACTGCAATAATAGATGATGCCAAAATTCCAGCATTTTTTGCTCCGTTAATAGCAACTGTTGCAACAGGAATTCCAGAAGGCATTTGTACAATAGAATATAAAGAATCTACACCACTTAATGTTTTTGTATGAATAGGTACACCTATAACAGGAACAGTTGGAACTAATGCCGCAAATACACCTGGTAGGTGAGCTGCACCACCTGCACCAGCAATAATAACTTTAACTCCGTTTTCTTTTAAGCTATTAGCATATTCAAGTGCTTTTTCTGGAGTTCTATGAACGGATAAAATTTTCATTTCATAAGAAATACCCATATCTTCTAAAAACTTGGCAGCATCTTTCATAATAGATAAATCTGAATCACTACCCATAATAATAGAAACATCAAAATTCTTCATTATATAATCCTCCTTAATAATAATCAAACACATTATACCATTTATATCGAAAAATGTCAGTATTTTTTATTAATTTCTTCTACTTCCCAACTGTCCAATAACAGCACGAGAATTTTCATTTGCTATATCAAAAGTATGGCTAATAAAATTGCTGTCAATCTTGTCAGCATAAGCATATTCTTTTATAACTGTTGCAAAAAAAGCATCTCCTGCACCTGAAGAATCTATAACCTTAGCAATAACTTCAGGACTTTTATCTATACAAACTAATTCATTATTCTCTTTAAAAATAAATGAAGCACCTTTTTTACCTTTAGTAATAACTAATAAATCCAAATCCAATAAATTAAACAATTCAAAAGGTGTTTTTATTTGCAATCGTTCATATAAAAGAGGAGCAACATTCTGGTTAAGTTGTACTAAACATCCATTTTGAAAGAAAGTAGTTAAATATTGTTTAGAAAAATGTTCAATAAAACGAACATGTCCAATATCTAAGCATACTTTTCTATTTTTTAAGTTATTAATAAAATCTAAATTAACTGTCTCAAATTTATCTAATAAAACATAAATTTCTTTATCCTCTAGCGAAGAAGGTATATTAATAGGCAAATCATCTCTAAAAAATAAAGTGCGTTTATTTGTTATAGGAGAATACCAACTATGAATAATAGAATCGTCTCCTAAATTAGATTTTTTAGGAATAATAATATTCATAATATTTGTAGAAATATCATCACGTCTAATTAAATCCACATTTACACCATGGCTTTTAAGAGAAGAAATAGCAATATCCCCTTCAACATCTTTTCCACAAGTACCAATAGCATAACAATTTTCACCCATATAAGAAAGATTATATAAACTATTCCAATTACTTCCACCACCATCTTGTTTTATTAAATTCAAATCACCATCATACACATTATCTAATATAATATCTCCATGAGATATAAAAACTTTATTTGACATAACATTACTCCTTATATATATTTTTTTTAATTATAATACAAAATATCCATATACACAATATTTAATATGTATTTACAAATTTACATAATTGTGATATACTAAACCATATTAAAAATAGGAGAGAAAAATGGTATTAATAGAAGGTTATAAATCAATAAAAAAAGCATTAAAAGATAAAAAAGGATATTTTTCAAGACAAATTGAACTAAAACGATTAGAAAAATATAGCAATGAAATAGATACAGTATTAACAAAGTACAACAAAAAAAGTTGTGACGAAACAATGATGGTAAAAGGACTAAGAAAATCTAATCCAGAAACAACCAATAGAAAAATCCATCAAGAAGATTTAGAAAAAATAGTCGCACAAATTGCAAAAAAGCTAGGATTAAATGAAGAAATCGTAAAAATAATGGGGAAACACCATGATATAGGACATACTTTTTTAGGTCATAGTGGGGAATGGTGGATATCTAATATACTTGAAGATTATGGAATTGGTTACTTTTGCCATAATACATTAGGAGCAAGAGAACTTGTTTACACACATAAAATTTATGATGAAATAATTGAAAAAATAAAAGTACATAATCCTAATATAAGTCCGAAAATATTAGAAAAGATAAAAGATTCATTATGGCTTATTATAGATGGAATAAATGGACATAATGGGGAAAAACCAGAAAAGGAATATATACCTAATATAAATAAAAAGCAAGAAGAATTTATACAAGATATGTTATTGTGCTACACAAAAGCTGGTTATGATAAAAAAATAATACCAGCAACTATAGAAGCATGCTTAATGAGACTTGCAGACCAAATATCATATATACCCTTAGATATGTTAGATGGCTTAAGAGAAAAAATGATAAGAGATGAAAATGGAAACATAGTTACAAAACTAGATGAAGATTACATACAAGTACTTACTAAACTAGGAATTACAGGGCAAGAAATAGAAGAAGCAGGTAAAAAAGGAACATATGAAAAAATAGCAGAAAGAGTAAAAGAAATTTTAATAAATGATGTTATACAAAACAGCACAGAAAGAAAAATAACTATGTCAAAAGAAAAAATGCAATTGATGAATGAGTTAAGAAATTTAAATAATTCTAAAATAGTAGATAATGTTATTTTAACAGAAGACCAAGAAACATATCCACAAGCTATTAGAACATTAATGAATCGATATAAAGATATACTATTACAAAACAACTTATTACATAGATTACCAGGAGCTAACCAGGATATGCAGATTAATGAAAGTCTATCAGAATATAATGGAACACCAGATGAAAAATTTGTACACTATATTTGTAATACAAATCAGGGGGACTTTGAATTTACAGTTCAAATTGTAGAAAATGCTACAAGACAATCAATAAGTGATGAACTAGATATTGCAAGAAAACATGTACTAGAAGGAACAGAATATAAACCAAAAGAAGAATTTGGATTAAAATATGATTTAAAAAATGCTAGAATACAACAGTATATACAATATTATATGAACTTACTTCAAAAAGGGGAATTAGTGGGATACTCAGAAGAAAGAAAAGAACAAGAAATAGAAACAGTATTAGGAAATATAAGAAGCGGAAAACAGAACAAAAATTATATAGATATGAACGAAAGAATAGCATTATCAATAGCCGTAAAATATATATCTACATTAAATGACCATGAATTTATACAATTACTCATAGATGAAAATTTAATTGACGATGAGCAATATCAAAGTCTAACAAGAAAATATAAAGATATTAATTTAAAAGAAGAAGTATATGTAGCAGAAAAATGGAAAGAAATTAAAGAAGGGCAAAAAAGTGCAGAAACAGAAGAAAATAGAAGAAATGTAGAACAAAAATAGATTTAATACAAGACAAATTGAAATAGAGGGCTACAATTTTGTAATCCTCTATTTAAGCAAGAACGCTAGCAAGTACTAAAATACCAATATTATCTGCGTAAATCTTATCAAACTGTGATATAGGAAGTGGATTTTCGCCTAAACCAGCTTCAATAGTATAACCAGGTCTATTATACTCTTGTATAAACCAATCCTTATAACCAGCCCAAGACGATTCAGGAGGAGTTATATCAAGTAAGTATCCACTAGATTTAGAAAATTGTGTTCCAATATATTCAGAACGATAAGGTAAATAATCTTGAAATTTCCAATAAATTACTTCACCTTGCGTATGATAAGCTAAAATTAAACTAAAATTATGGTTTAAAGTAAAATTATATACAGCCTTAGCCTCAGGTGTAGATAAAGGAAAATGACCTACATAATCACGAGGAGCAGGAGTTGTAAATCCTTGTTCAAACTTTATCTTTCTTGCATTTTCCCAACCAGCAGGAAATTGCAAATTTAAATCAACACCTGTGAGATTTATTAACTTCCATATATGAAAATATAATAGTAAAATATAAAAATATTTACATAGGCAAGGTGTGAAAAGCATCTTGTTTTATATAGATAAAAACTTATGTTGAAATATTACTGAAGATAGTAATAATTTGCAAAATAACATAATATGTGTTAAAATGTTATTATATATAAGCATTTTTGTTTTGTTTGGTTTATGCGTACAAAAATAGAAAGGATGTAGAAAATGAAAAAAATAACAACATTATTAGTAGCAATTCTTATGACTATCTTCATAGGAAACCAAATGATAGTAGTAAATGCAGCAGAAGTTGATAAAACGGCATATGAGCTCTGTAAATCCGCAAATACTTGGGAGGAATATAAAAAAATATTCGAAGACTTTCAATGTGAACGGGGAGATTTTCTAGGTAATGTATTGAAAAAATTACCTGAAAAGATAGAAGATTTATCAACATTTATAGAAACACTTTCGTATGGTGGCATAAAGGATGAAGAAGTAGATGAGTTTGCTGATGCTATATTCTATGCAACATCTCTTTATAGCAAGAGCGAAATAGGGCATTTAAGATTTTCAGTAGAAAAAAAAGACTTGGAAGGCCCATATAGTCAGGTAGATGCAGTTATTGAAGATAATGCATTAACACATATAGGAAATGTGGTAAAATGCTATAACATACCATACTATTCTAATGTTGACAAATATCTGGCTAACAAGGATGCATATTATTATAAAGGACAAATAATATGTTATACTTGCGGTGTGGCATATTGGAATCCAGATGGAACCCTAGAAAAAATGGAATATATTCCATTTAATGAGGTTACACAGTTAAAAGATGAGCAAAAACCACAAATAGATCAAGAATTTGAGGGAACAACACTTATTCTTTTATGTACAACAGATACAATTCTTGGCTGGGCCAGTTTAGATGGATTATACCAATATGAAAGTGCTATGGGCAATATGGAGTTTTATAGTCCAGATTCCATGTATTACAGGTAAACCAAGACAAAGCCAAACAAAGCAACAAAAAAATCGACTTCTTTGTCGATTTTTTTGTTATATGAAATTAAAATAGGCAGACTGCGTCACTAAGCACAGTCTGCCTGCTTATGTATCCCTGTAAATATTTTCAGGTCTTTTTCAAACACTTAGATTAACTGTCATATTAAAGCAAATTCCTTAATAATCTTAATTAAAGAAAATAAAAAATTATTAAGGAAATGATATCGAAATGAGTAAAGATAAAAAGAAAACAACAAAAGAAAAACTAGAATTAAATACATACTGTATTTTTACAGAAAATAAGCAAAATATAGAAGAAACAATAGAACTATTATTTAAGGATTATATTAATAATATAAATACTAAATAATTAAAAAACATCATAATTAAATATAAATGATTACAGATAGGAGGCACAATGTTAGAGTTAAAAGCAAGAAACTTCAAAGTGCGGAATTTATATACGTTTATCTAGAGAAGATGGCGAAAATAAAGAAAGTGAAAGTATCAGTAATCAAAGAAAAATTTTACAAAGATATGTAAAAGAAAACAATTTAACATTAATAAAAGAATATGTAGACGATGGAATAAGCGGTACAACATTTGATAGACCAGGGTTTAATGAAATGTTACAAGACATTAAAAACAGCACTATAAATATGGTTTTAACAAAAGACTTATCAAGACTTGGCAGAGATTATATAAAAACAGGATTTTACATAGAAGATTACTTTCCAAAAAACAAAGTAAGATATGTTTCTGTAACAGATGGAATAGACACATATATAGACAGCACAAATAACGACATAACACCATTTAAAGCAATAATGAACGATATGTATGCTAAAGATATTTCTAAGAAAATAAGAAGTGTATATAAAGAAAAACAAAAACAAGGAGAATATATGTGTAGTATTCCAGCATATCGGATATAAAAGGCATTCTACAATAAAAAATAAACTAATTATTGATGAAACAGTAGCAGATGTTGTAAAAAAAATATTTGATATGTATGCAAATGGACATGGAAGCAGTGAAATAGTACAATTCTTAAATAAAAACAATTATTTATCTCCAACAGGTTATAGAAAAACGGGAATAGTACAAGACAAGAATAAAACAAGTTACAACTGGAATGAAGTAACCATATGCAATATGTTAAAAAACGAGGTTTATATTGGAAACACAGTACAAAATAAAAAATCAGTCATATCATACAAAGTAAAAAAAGTAAGAACAGTTGAAAAGGAAAACCAAATACGAGTAAATGATACACACAAATCCATTATTGACAAAGATACATTTGAAAAGGTTGGGTGTATTTTGCAGATAAGAGGAACTAATACAAAAGCTAAATATGATTATTTATTACGAGGCTTACTTTATTGTTATCATTGCAAAAGAAAATTGCAAATTGTATTAAAAAGAAGTTCAAAAATAAATGCAAAAACATATCCATATATAACATGTAGCAATGCAAAACAAAGAAACTGTTATCCATTAAATATCAACTATTATAAGTTTGAAAAATATATTATTAAAATTATAAAAAATATATGTCAAACCTATGCAAATAAAGAAATTCTATATAACATTTATAAAAAATATGAGAATAAAACACTTGATGTAAGAGAAGAATTAAAGAAAAAATTAGAACAAATAGATTGGCAGATTCTCGATATAAATAACAATTTAGACAAGATGTATATGGACAAATTACGAAATATAATACTACAAGAGGACTACATAAGAATCTCAAATAAACTTACATTAGATAGAACAAATTTAACGAAACAGAAAAAAGAATTAGAACAAAAACTTAAATTATATGAGCAAAATTTAGACACAAAAAATAATACAAAAGATGAAAAAGAAGTTAACGAATTAATAGAGAAATTTTTAAAGTTAGAGAAAATAGATAAGATGTATTTATACAGACTAATCAACAAAATTGAAATAGATAAAAATAAAAATGTTTATATCCACTTTAATTTTGCAAAATTAAATTCTATTAATGAAAATTTAGATGAATTTATAAGTATAGAAGAAATAATTAAATAAAACACAGCAAAAAAGCAGTTAGAATGTTACAGTTCAGTTTATTTTATCTTTTTAAAATTGATAGCCTGAACAATAATGTTATAATTAACAAAAAGTTCTTCTTAAAGTTGATGAAAAATTTCTTTTATGATAGTATTTCTAAAAGTAACAAAAACAAAAGAGGTAATTTTATGAAGAAAAAAAGAAAAAATAGAAATCAGAAACTTTGGCAACTTATAAGTTCAATAACATTGTTAATTTGTATTATAGTTATAGGGTATATAACCCCAAATACACAAAACTTAGATGAAAACAACACAGAAAACATAATTGCAAATGAACAAACAAAATTTGATTTATCAACAATTCCAGAGTATACAGCAAGTCCTTATGTAGAAATAAACAACAATATTCCGTATTTCACAGAAGAAGATTATACAACTACTCCTTTTGAAAATTATAGTGAATGGGACATATTAGGGAGAAGCGGAACTGCATATGCAAATATTTGTAAAGAAATAATGCCAAAAGAAAATGAAAAGCGAGGAGAAATTGGAAACATAAAAGACCTTTCTGGCTGGGTGCAAAAAAGATACGATAATTTAATTAAAGATAAGTATTTGTATAATCGTTGCCATTTAATAGGTTGGCAACTTGCAGGAGAAAATGATAATAAAAAGAACTTAATTACAGGAACAAGATACTTAAACACAGAAGGTATGTTACCATTTGAAAACAAAGTGGCAGACTACATTAATAATAACGAAAATAACCATGTTTTATATAGGGTAACTCCTATTTATGAAGAAGATAATCTTTTAGCAAGTGGAGTGCAAATGGAAGCATGGTCTGTTGAAGATAATGGGAAAGGAATACATTTTAATGTGTATTGTTACAATGTACAACCAGGAATAGTTATTGATTATACAACAGGAGAGAGTTATGTAGAGGAATAAATTTTGCAATTAAATATTTTGCAAATAAAAACTAAAATCTATTGTAAACTTATGTAAAATAATATATAATCACTCTAGTTTAATTCTTGCTACTATATATCAATAGTAGAATTTCCAATATTAAAAAAATCAAAAAGGAGTGAAAAGCATATTGAATTTAGACATTGTAAATGACTTATTTAATAATTTAAAGGAAAACAAAATTGTGCAAAGTTTTATTAAAGAACTATCAAAATCTTTAGAAAATACTATAACAGATAACAATAAAATATCTAATAATGATTTTAGTTTTAATAATATACATTTAGGCGATTTAACACTTTATGGAGAGAAGATAACTATTAAGTTTAGAGATAAAATGCTAATTCAAAGAGCAGAAATATTACAACAATATAGTGAAAATACCAAAGAAAAAGGAGAAATGTATTATATCTATGATATAAATTCAAATGATAACAATTCTTATAATCTATGCATTTGTGAGCCAGGGAAAAGTAATGAAGTAATTACAAAATCAAAAGAAGAATTACCAAAAGAGGCTACTTTAGGAAGTGTATTAAGAAAACAAGATATGGAATTTGTATTAGATAACGATGGAACAAAAAGTGTTGGGATAAAAATAAACACAATGATAAAAGAAAAAATAGAAGAGCAACACGAATTTTTAAATAGTAAAAGAATAGAGGGACATATATATGAGGTAGGCGAAAAATATGATGGACGAATATGGCTGTACGATTTAGATAATGTTCAAAGTGGTGGCATAGAAGGAATTGAAGAAATAGAATTTCCAAAAGAATTATATCAAGATGCAAAAGAAGGAGATTTATTCATATATAAAAATGGAGAATATCAAAAAAATAAAAAAGTATAATTACCTAGCAATTAAATACTTATAGTCTAATTATATTACAAAATTTGAATAAAACATTGAAAAAGATACAAAATAATGATAAAATTATGATAATAATTTTCCAAGGGGGAATCAATATGATTAATATTAGACCAGTATCAGATTTAAGAAATAAATATCCAGAAATAGAAGAATTAGTCTTAAAAGAAGATGAGGCAGTATATTTAACAAAAAATGGATATGGTTCTATGGTAGTAATGAGTTTAGAAAAATATTCTAAAATGATGCAATTAGTAGATGAAGAAGAAAGATTTGGTGTGGATGATATAGAAAAAGCATTAGAAGAAGCTGATAAAGAAGCAAATAATCCAAATACAGTTTGGTATTCTCATGAAGAATTCAAAAAAATAGCAAGGAGGGTGATAGATGGAGAATGAAAAATATGAAATAAAATATCTACCAACATTTATAGCCCAATTTAATAGCATTTTGTATTACATAAAAAATGAATTGAAAAATGAAATTGCAGCAGACAAATTTTATAAAAAAGTAATAAAAAAAATTGAAGAAAGAAGTATTTCACCAGCTTCATACGAAGTTTTTAAAGTATTAAAAAAAGAAAATATAAACTGTTACAAAATTCGAGTAAATAACTATACAATATTTTATGTAGTAAAAGACAATATTATGGAAATACGAAGAATATATTATATAAAAAGAGACTTTGATAAATTAATCTAAAGATAAAATAATAGTAAATACTGTAAGTTTTTAAAATCCACACCTGTGGGTTAGATTAACTTCCATATATAAAAATTATAATAAAAAGATACGAAATAATGATAAAATTATGATAACAATTTTTCAAGGGGGAATCAATATGATAAATATTAGACCAGTATCAGATTTAAGAAACAAATATCCAGAAATAGAAGAATTAGTCTTAAAAGAAGATGAGGCAGTATATTTAACAAAAAATGGATATGGCTCAATGGTAGTAATGAGTTTAGAAAAATATTCAAAATTAATGAGTGATGCAGAATATAATGAATATATTGAAAATGCACTAGATGAAGCTGATAAAGAAGCAGAAGATCCAAATACAAAGTATTATACTCATGAAGAAATTTTTGGAAAAATAAGGAGGAAGATTAATGCAGAAAAAATATAAAATAAAGTATCTTCCTTTATTTTACAATGATTTAGACAAAATTACTGATTATATTATTTATAAATTAAATAATGAAATAGCAGCCAATAATTTTGTTAATGAACTAGAAAATGAAATAAACAAAAGAGCTTATAATCCAGAGGCTTATGAAAAACATATATCAGCTAGAAAAAGACAATATACTTATTACAAAATTTATGTAAAAAATTATACTGTCTTTTACACTGTAAAAGATAATACTATGGAAGTTAGAAGAATTTTGTATTCAAAAATGAATTTCAATAAACAAATCTAGAATAATTAAAAAAATGCAACATAGTTTTTACAAACCTTCAAAAAGAACTGTAAGTTTTTAAAATCCACACCCTCTATATTAGCTTTCCAACCACTAGGAAAAGGAATATCAGGATATTGATTTGCTATATTTCTAGCATAATTATAACCACTACTATTATAAGGTAAGTGATTCGTAACCAAATTAACCCCATCTGGATTTACCATAGGCACAATATAAATAGAAGTAGAATTAAAAATACTTCTAGCATCATATCCATAAATAGTAGAATCATTAGAATAAGCAATGCAAAAATCCTCTATAAACTTCATAAGAAGCGGAGTAGTAATCCACTCATTTGCATGAAAAGAGCCATTATAAAAAACCTGTTTATTCCCATTACCTATCCTAATATAAACAAGAGCATTACCAAGAACACTATCTCCAATACTATCAATATATAAAAAAGGGTAAGCTCTTTTTAAAGAATACATATTGTCAATTAAAACATCATAATTATAAGGAATGCTTGTAGAAACAATACTCATAAAATCACCTAATCTATAATATGAAATAAAAAATAAACTGTGACTTATAAATATTCTTTTGAACTAAGCACTTCCACAAAATGCTTTGTTGTTTTAGCAAATCTCAAATTAGATTCCAAATATTCCCTATTAGAGGTTACAAAAATTAATAAACCCTCAACCTTGTAATCATGAGTAATAGGTAAAATAATTTGAGATTTATAATTTGTAACATCATCATCAACCACCAAAGGAACAATACTATCCATAGTAGTATTCATATAATCAACAGTGCTAATGTCAGAATTATATAAATTCAATATTTGTTTCAAACTATCACTAATTATATTATTCAAATAATCAATTTTATTCTTTTTTAAATTATTATCATCCTCATCCAAAAGGCATAAAATTATTTTTTCAGTATCAGTTAAAAGAATAGTAGAATTAGATAATTTTTGAGATAATGTCAAGAAATCAATCAAAATATTAGTTAAATACATTATTATTACCTCCCCATATACATTATAAGACAAAACAAATTAACATGCAATACATGCAGGTAAAATCTATATGTATACATAGTTAAAAAATGCATATTATATTAGTATAATCTTTTAAAAGAAAAATTAAAGGAGATAATATATGGGAGCATTTGATAGATTTTTAAAGAGAGAAAAATATTTAAAGAAAACAATAGAAATAGACAATGCACTATATGATAAATTAGGAGAACTTTCAAAAAATGTTTATCAAACATCAATAAATCAGCTAATAAATGCATGTATAGAAGAATTAATAAAAACAAACAACGTAAAAATATATGAAAAACAAAAAGGAGAATTATCAGTACAACACTCATTAAATATAAGAGAATCATTATTCAATGAACTAGAAGAAATGAGAGAAAGATACAATTTATCTATTTATAAATTAGTAAACATAGCAATAAAAAATGCAATAGACGAATTAGAATAAATGTCGAAATCGGATTTGAAATGTCGAAAAAAACAATATATAGTGGTATTATGAATAGAGAAATGTTATATTATCAAATATTAAATATTGGAATAAAAATAAAACGTATAAAAAACGTAGATGAAAAGCTAGATAAAATAATAGAAAAGTACTATGGAAGAAATATATATTTTAATCCATATCATAATTCAAGAAATCGCTTGGTAAGAATGTTAATTGAAGACGATTTTCCAACAGTAGAACAGTGGGATAAAATAGCAGAGAAAGAAGGGTATCTTTCTCATATTTCGCTAGAATATATTGGAGAATGTAATTGGAAACAACTAAAAATGAAATTATTAAAAGAAGTAAAACAAATATTGTTAGAATAAAAACAAAAAACCATAAAATAAATAAGCATAAAAAAGAAAAAGTAAGCCTAAAAACTTACTTTTTCTTCATATGTAAAAGTACATAAACAAAAACATAAAAATGTTGTTACTGTTCAGTATATTTTACTTTTTTTAAATTAATAGATAATTGTATATAAATATTTTGAACAGTCGCCATTCCCCAATGAAACTGTATAAAATGTTTACACATTTTAACAGTTTCTATTGGTCCCCACTTATGGCTCCTCATCGTTCTTCAATATTTATATACAATTATCTATTAATTAACTACTTATAGTCTGAACTTTAATAAAATGCTATATTATAACCAATAACTATACTTGACAAATAAGCCATTAAAGCGTAAAATATAATGGGATAATAAAAGGAGGAGTTATGCAAAATAGTAACAAAAGAGCCTTTGAAATAATAAATTCTAAAACAAAAATATATTTAATAATCATAGCCATATTACTAATAGTAATATGCTTATATGAAATAGCATTTGTAATGCCTGCAGTTATTTTATTTGGACTTATCTGTTTTTATGCAATATGGACAAACAATAAAAGAAAAGCAGAAATATCAGAACACATACAAGAACTAACAATAACAGTAGATAGTGCTGCAAAAAACACATTAATAAACTCACCATTTCCATTAATAATAATGGAAACAAACGGAAACATAATCTGGAAAAGTTCAAAATTTGTAAGTGAATTTGAAAACGTAGATATAGAAACAAAATTAAACGAATTAATACAAGAAATAAAAATAGATATACAAGAAAAAATAAATGACAAAGACAAAAACAGAATAAAAGACAGGTCAATACAAAAAGAAGAACTAATAGAAGACAAAAACTACAAAATAATAGGAGAATATGTAAAATCAAAACAAAACTCAAAAACTGGTCAAGAATATATGGTACTACTATACTTCATAGACAATACAGAATATGTAAAAGCAGTAAAAAAATATAATGATTCACAAACCTGTATAGGAATAATAATGATAGACAATTATGAAGAAATGTTCCAAAGAATATCAAACGAAGAAAGACCAGAAATAGTAGCAAAAATAGAAAAAAATATATATGATTGGGCATTAGAATCAAAAGGAGTAGTAATTAAATCTGAAAGAGACACATTTGTATACATATTTGAACAAAGATATTTAGAAAAAGTAAAAGAAAACAAATTTCAAATTCTAGATACAGTAAAAGAAATAAAACTAGGAGGAGGACTACAAATAACTCTTAGTATATCAATTTCAGCAGAAGGCTCTACAGAATATGAAAAATATAAATCAGCACTATCAGGCATGGACATTGCACTAGGACGTGGAGGAGATCAAGCAGTAATTAGAGAAAACGAAAAATACATATTCTTTGGAGGAAGAGCACAAGAAGTTGAAAAAAGAACAAAAGTAAAAGCAAGAATTGTTGCACACGCACTTGAAGAACTAATAATGCAAGCAAAAGATGTATTAATAATGGGGCATACAAACGGCGACATAGATTCAGTAGGCTCTAGCCTAGGAATATATAGACTAGTAAGAAGCTTAGGAAAAGAAGCAAAAATAGTAAATGAAACATCAGGGCTAAGCATAGATCAATTTATGGAAGCAGTAAAAAAAGAAGAAGATGAAGAAGTATTTATAGATAAACAACAAGCATTATCAGAAATTTCTCAAGAAACACTATTAATAGTAGTAGACACACATAAAAGAGGATACGTAGAAGCACCTGAACTACTAGAAAAAACAAATAAAATAGTAATAATAGATCATCACAGAAGAAGTACAGACTTTATAGACAATGCAATTCTAACATTTCATGAAGTATATGCATCCTCAGCAGCAGAATTAGTAACAGAATTATTACAATATGTAGAAACACCAATACAACTAAAAACAGTAGAAATAGAAGGACTATATGCAGGAATCATGATGGATACAAAAAACTTTACATTTAAAACAGGAGTAAGAACATTTGAAGCAGCAGCATATTTAAGAAAATGTGGAGTAGACATTATAAAAGTAAAAAAATGGTTTCAAAGTGATATAGAAAACTATAATAAAATTTCTGAAATCGTAAAAAAAGCAGAAATTGTGCATGATACAATAGGAATATCAATATATAGCAAAGAAGACAAAAACGCAGGAGTAATATGTGCCAAAGCAGCCGATGAACTATTAACAATAAGTGATATTACAGCATCATTCGTAATTGGAGACCTTGGAGACAAAGTATGTATAAGTGGACGTTCAATAGGAGATATAAATGTTCAAGTAATACTAGAAAAATTACGGAGGAGGAGGCCATATAACACTTGCAGGAGCACAAGTTAGTGGTAAAACAAAACAAGAAGTAAAAAAAGAATTAATAAAGAAAATAGATGAATATTTTGAAGAATTAGGAAACTAAAAAATATACCTATAATAAATGGAGGGATATAAATGAAATTAATACCAGGTGAAAAAAAGGCATTAAGAAACAAAGAAGACGAACTAGGTAGAAGGCTTACAAAACAAGAAAGAAGACAACTACATAAAAAAGCCAAAAGAACATTTATAGTAAAAACAATATTTGGTATTGGTGCAACAGCAGCAATATTTGCAGGAGGAGCAAAATTATTAGAATCTGGAAAAGCTGAAAGTTCAAAATCACAAAGTGAAACAAATATAGAAGAAACAAACATCAAAGAAATATACAAAGTAGATTTAGAACAATTAGAAACCCAAGCAAAAAAAGAAATAGATCAGCTAGAAACCCAAGAGGATGTATTAAAATTTATAAAAGATAGATATATAGAAAGTTATGAGCAACAAACAGGAGATACCACATTAACAACACAAGATATACAAATTACTATATCACATGAAAACTATGTATACATAGATGAAGGAACTGGAGAAATCATAACACATGGGGATAAACCATATGAAACAGTAGAATCACTAGAAGAAAATGGAGTTAGATATAGTACACAAAATGATGAAATAAGAACATATAAAGTATTAAAACAAGATGAGGAAAATAAAGACAACAACGAAATAATAGATTGTATGATAATAGAAAGAGGAGGAAGAATAAGAGTAATACCAGGTGAAAACTATAATCAAATGAAAGACTATAAATCTGTTTTAGCAGAAATGTCACAAGAAGAATGGAAAGTAATATCTACAGCATTAGACTATCACACAAACTTTGACAATGACAAAGAAGGAGAAAAAGAAAAATTCAAAAATAGATTAATAGAAGCATTAGAAAATGAACAAAAAGCAAAAGAACAACACGCTAAAGAAGCAAACAAACAAATAGGAGACGAAGGAATAGAAATATAAAATGAGGTAAAAGCAATTTTGCCTCATTTTAATATAAACATATACTATTTTAAATTTGATAGATAAATGTATATAAATATTTTGAACAGTCGCCATTCCCCAATGAAACTGTATAAAATGTTTACACATCATAAAAATATGATAAATTCTAAATTACTTGAAAAAAAAGCAATTCTGTTATAAAATATAGCAAATAATAAGATACCAATTTGAAAGGAGACAAAAAGAAATGAAAGTAATATTAAAACAAGATATAAAAGGTGTAGGAAAAAAAGACCAAATAATAAATGCAAACGATGGATATGCTAGAAACTATTTATTTCCAAAAAACTTAGCAGTACCAGCAGATAAAGGAAACTTAGCAAACTTACAATCAAAACAATCATCACAAGCACATAGAAAAGAATTAGAAAAACAAGCAGCTATGGAAACTGCCAAAAAAATAGAAAATATACTTTTAAAACTACCAGTAAAAAGCGGAGAAAATGGAAAAGTATTCGGCTCAATAACATCAAAAGAAATAGTACAAAACCTAGAAAAACAATATGGAATTACAGTAGATAAAAAGAAAGTAATACTACAAGAACCAATAAAAATATTAGGAATGTTTACAATAGAAATAAAATTATTTGATGGAGTAACAGCAAAACTAAAAGTAGATGTAATAGGAGAATAATTATGGAATTAGGTAAAATACCACCAAGTGATATAGAAGCAGAACAAGCAGTACTAGGAAGTATGCTAACAGATAAAGATGCTGTAGTTTCTGCAATAGAAGTATTAAAACCAGAAGACTTTTACCGTGAAGACAATAAAGCAATATATGGTGCAATTTTAAGCTTATATAATAGAGCAGAGCCAGTAGATATTATAACAGTAAAAGCAGAACTTGTAGCAATAGGAAAATTTGATGTAATAGGCGGAATAGAATATCTAGCAACATTGCCAGACTTAGCACCAACAAGTGCAAATATTGATAAATATATTAAAATAGTAGAAGAAAAATCCATGTTAAGAAATTTAATACAAACAGCAAATGAAATCATTTCATTAGGATATAATCCAATGGAAGAAGTAGAAACAATCATGGATGAAGCAGAAAAGAAAATATTCAATATAATGCAAAAAAAGAATCAAAAAGGATATTCATCAATTAAAGATATATTAGTAGACACATTTGCAGGATTAGAAAAATTATATAATCAAAAACAACACATCACAGGTGTACCTACGGGCTTTAGCGATTTAGACTATAAAACAGCAGGTCTACATGAATCAGACCTTATACTAATTGCAGCAAGACCAGCAATGGGAAAATCAGCATTTGCTTTAAATATAGCCACAAACGCAGCTGTAAAAGCAAAAGTACCAGTAGCAATATTTAGTTTAGAAATGTCAAAAGAGCAAATGGTAAACAGAATACTATGTAGTGAAGCAATGGTAGATAGCAATAAAATAAGAACAGGTAAAATTGATGACGAAGATTGGATGAAACTAGCAGGAGCATTAGGGCCATTATCAGAATCTGGAATATATATAGATGACACACCAGGAATATCTGTAATGGAAATAAGAGCAAAATGTAGAAAACTAAAACTAGAAAAAAACATAGGGCTAGTAGTAATAGACTACTTACAATTAGTACAAGCAAGTAGTCAAAAACGTGGTGGAAGCCGTGAACAAGAAATATCAGAAATAAGTAGGTCATTAAAAATATTAGCAAAAGAAATAAATGTACCAGTAATAGCATTATCACAGTTATCAAGAGCACCTGAACAAAGACCAGACCATAGGCCAATGTTATCAGACCTTCGTGAATCTGGAGCAATAGAGCAAGACGCCGATATAGTAATGTTTTTATACAGAGACGATTACTATAATGAAGAATCAGAAAAAAAGAACATAGCAGAAGTAATAATTGCAAAACACAGAAGTGGCTCAACAGGAACAGTAGAATTATTATGGTTAGGAAATTACACAAAATTTGCAAACATAGAAAAATATAGAGAATAAGAAAGGTAAATAATGTTAGAAGAAATTGTAGAAAAAACAATTAAACAAAGCAATCTAATAGAGAATCGGAGATTCAATTGTAATAGGAGTGTCAGGAGGACCTGACTCTATTACTTTATTAGACATACTTTTAAAAATGCAAAAAGAAATAAAATTTAATATAATAGTAGCACATATAAACCATATGATAAGAGATGAAGCAATAGAAGACCAAAAATATGTAGAAGAATACTGTAAAGCTAGAAAAATTCCATGTTTTGTAAAACAAATAAATGTAGAAGAAATTGCAAAACAAGAAAAAATAGGAACAGAAGAAACAGGAAGAAAAATAAGATATCAATTTTTTAATGAAATACTAAAACAAACAAATTCAAATAAAATAGCAACAGCACATACAAAAAATGATAATGTAGAAACAGTATTAATGAATATAATTAGAGGAACAGGAACAGCAGGATTAAAAGGAATTGAAGCAATAAGAGAAAACAAATATATAAGACCATTAATAAATTGTAATAGAAATCAAATAGAAGAATATTGTAAAAAAAATAATTTAAAACCAAGAATAGATAAAACTAATATGGAAAATATATATACAAGAAACAAAGTTAGAAATTTATTAATTCCATATATACAAAAAGAATTTAATCCCAATGTTATAGAATCAATAGATAGGTTATCTCAAATTGCAAAACAAGAAAATAAATTTATTGAAGATAAAACTATACAAGCGTATAAAGAAATAATAATTGAAGAAAATAAAGAACAAATAATTCTAGACTTAAAAAAATTTAATGCATTAGAATTAGTTATAAAAAATAGAATCGTGTTATATACTATTAATAGACTTTTTGGGGCAAGTAGCGGAATAGAAAAAATACATATACAAGATATAATAAAACTATGTAGTAACAATATTGGAAACAAATTTCTAATTCCAAATAAAAAAGTAAAAATTTTAGTAAAAAATAAAAAAATATTTTTTATTGCAAACAAGTAGCATCCGTAAGGAAAGTCTTGATAATAGTGCATTTGACACAAAAAAGACACAAAAAAACTATTGCAAATGCACATAAGATATGGTATATTTCAAAAACAAAATGAAAGTAACTTTTACTATTAAAAAGGTAAATATATATTAAAAGTTTTAGATGTAATATTTATGCATCAATTAAAGGAGGAAAAAAGAATTGAAAAGTGGATTAAAAACATTAGGAATGTGGCTAATAATAGGTGTAATATTTATAGTGCTTTTAACAACAATAATGGATAATTCAAACTCAAAAATGAACTATTCAGAATTAATTACAAAAATAGAATCAGCAGAAGTAAAAGAAATAGAAATTACATCAGATGAAACAAAAGCATATGTAACATTAAATGGGGAAAACAGTAAAAAAGAAGTTAATATACCAAGTATAGATAGCTTTATGCGTTATGTAGAAGAGCCTTTAAAAAATGGAGAACTATCTTTAAAAGAACAAAATCAATCTATATTTATAACATTATTAGGATTATTAACACCATTTGGATTATTAATTATTTTCTTAATCTTTTGGTTTTTAGTAATGAATGGAGGTCAAAGTGGAAACAAAACAATGACCTTTGGAAAATCAAAAGCAAGATTAATGGGAAATGAAGATAGAAACAAAGTAACATTTGAAGATGTAGCAGGTGTAGATGAAGAAAAAGAAGAATTAGAAGAAATAGTAGAATTCTTAAAAAATCCAAGAAAATTCACAGAAATGGGAGCAAGAATACCAAAAGGAGTACTATTAGTAGGGCAACCAGGAACAGGTAAAACATTACTTGCAAAAGCTGTAGCAGGAGAAGCAGGAGTTCCATTCTTTATAATAAGTGGATCAGACTTTGTAGAAATGTTTGTTGGTGTAGGTGCATCACGTGTAAGAGATTTATTTGAAGAAGCAAAGAAAAAAGCACCATGTATAATATTTATAGACGAAATAGATGCAGTAGGACGTCAAAGAGGAGCAGGACTTGGTGGAGGACATGATGAAAGAGAACAAACATTAAACCAATTATTAGTTGAAATGGACGGATTTGGAACAAATGAAGGAGTTATAGTACTTGCAGCAACAAATAGACCTGACGTATTAGATAAAGCACTATTAAGACCAGGAAGATTTGACCGTCAAATTGTAGTATCAGCACCAGATGTAAAAGCAAGAGAGCAAATACTTGAAGTACATGCTAAAAAGAAAAGACTAGCAGAAGATGTAGACTTAAAAACAATAGCAAAAAACACATCAGGATTTTCAGGAGCAGACCTAGAAAACATATTAAACGAATCAGCATTACTTGCTGCTAGAAGAAACCTAAATGAAATCGGAATGAAAGAAATAGAAGACGCAATGGTAAAAGTAACAATGGGACCAGAAAAGAAAACAAGAGTAAGAAGCGAAAAAGAAAATAAACTTGTAGCATACCATGAAGCAGGTCATGCAGTAGTAAGTAGATTTTTACCAACACAAGATGCAGTACATCAAATTTCAATAGTACCACGTGGAATGGCTGGAGGATATACAATGTATCGTCCAACAGAAGATAAATCATTTATGTCAAAAACAGAAATGGTAGAAAATATAGTATCTTTATTAGGTGGTAGAGTTGCTGAAAAACTAATTTTAGATGATATATCAACAGGAGCAAGTAATGACATAGAAAGAGCAACAAAAATAGCAAGAAGCATGGTAACAAAATACGGAATGAGTGATAGAGTTGGAACAATAATGTTAGGCTCTACACAAGAAGAAGTATTTTTAGGAAGAGATTTTGCACAAAGCAAAGAATATTCAGAAGAAACAGCAGCAATAATAGATGAAGAAACAAAAAATATAATAGACAAAGCATATAATACAGCAGAAGAAATATTAAAAGCAAATCTAGACAAATTGCACAAAGTTGCAGGAGTTCTATTAGAAAAAGAAAAAATAGATGGAGATGAATTTGCTGAAATATTTAGTGAAGAAAATAATTAAATAAAGATAAAAACGTAAAAGGCAGGTAAAACTTACCTGCCTTTTACGCTTGTTACTTCTTCAAGCATACACTTAATAGTATACGCTAAAGAAGTATGATTCTCCGTTGGACACGTCGACCTGGAAATAATAGTTCCCGCCGCCGTTCTTCATATTGAAGAATACACATTTTGTGTCGTTAACAAAAGTATAATCCAATTCTTCAATAACTTTGAATTCTTCATTAATCCAGTATACATGTTTAGCCTCGCTAGAAAGTAAGAAAATAACGTCTCTTTTTGGACTTCTACCAGTATACGGTAGTGTATCCAAATCTTCCAGGCAGTTCTTCTTATCTGCTTCTGCAAATAAATTTATTGCAAAGAACTTTTCATTGTAGCAGCAAGAAACTTGCAATTTGCCATTTGAGGCTTCGGAAGTCTCGGAAGTTTCGGAAGTCTCGGAACTACTTGAGCCTGGATTGTTCTGCTTTGAAATGCTCCCTTCTATTAATGCGTTATTTCTGGTTATACCAGAATTTACTTCATCAATAGAAGCTTGAACATCATTTACCGTCCCATTTACCTCCGACACAGTAGAAGAGATTTCATCCTGAGTTGCCTTTAGCTCTCCCAGCAGCTGCCGAATTTCCTCAATATCAGCAGAAGAGTCGGCGGACTGAGTGCTGTTACCTCCAGATGTGCCACATCCAACAACTGCAAGAACAACAATTACAATTAAGGTTGCTAAAAATTTTTTCATAGTATAAATCCTTTCTTTTTTTTTGTAAATATTGTTTTCGAGTTACAAGAATTGCAATGCAATTCTATAGTGTAAAATACACTAAAACTAATTATATTATAGCATAGTTTTCATAATTTTGCAATTTATGTAAAATCATGAAAAATTAGTAACGCTAATTTACTAAAATCTACAAAAAATTACAAAAAATATATACAAAATAATAAAAAAAATGTATAATAAAAAACGAACAACAAAAAAAGAAAAAAGGGGTTTTTAGTTATGGAAAATATTAAGATTTTTGCTTGCAAATCAGCAGAAAATTTTACAAAAGAAATTTGTGATTGCCTAGGACTACCAATGGGAAAAATTTCTTCAATGAAATTTAAAAACGACAATAACTTTGTACAAATACTAGAAACAGTAAGAGAACAAGACGTTTACATAGTACAAACAACACAACCACCAGTAAACGAAAGAGTTATGGAACTACTAATTACAATAGATGCAGTAAAAAGAGCATCTGCTAGAAAAATAAATGTAGTATTACCATACTTTATTTATTCAAGATCAGACAAAAAAGATCAACCACGTGTGCCAGTAACAGCAAAACTAATGGCACAACTAATTGAAGCAGCAGGAGCAGACAGAGTAATTACATGCGACTTACATAATCCAGCAATACAAGCATATTTCAGCATAAATTGCGATAGACTATCTGCACAAAATTTACTACAAGCATATTTTTCAGAGAAAAAATTAAAAGATATGGTTATAGTAGCAACAGATGCAGGAAGTTCTAAAAAAGCATACAAATATTCAGAATATTTTGGATGCCCAATAGCATTAATAGATAAAAGAAGAGATGGAAATGATGATAGAGCAATAGCAACAACAGTAATTGGAGAAGTTAAAGACAAGCAAGCAGTAATCTTTGATGATGAAGTAGATACAGCAGGCTCAATGATTGAAACAGCACAAATACTTGAAAAATTTGGAGCAAAAGAAATTTATGCAGGATGTACACATGGAGTATTATCAGGACCAGCAATAGAAAGAATAAAAAACTCAGCAATAAAAGAACTAGTTGTAACAAACACAATACCATTACCAGAAGAAAAGAAACTAGATAAAATAACAGTATTATCAATAGCACCACTATTTGCAGAAGCAATAAGAAGAATAAATGAAGCAAAACCATTAGGAGACCTATTTAAAATCTATTAATTTAAGCATGTGTATTGACAAAAACCTTTTATATAGAGTATAATATTACTCGTATTAGTAATAGGGAAAAATAAAAGAACAAACTAAAAAAGAAAGCGAATCCTTAAAAAAATTACATACTTTGTTAAACACCGGAAGGAGGGGATGTCATGTCAGAGGTAAAAGTTAATAATGGAAATATAGAAGATGCATTAAAAAGGTTTAAAAGACAATGTGCAAGAAATGGAGTTTTACAAGAGGTACGTAAAAGAGAACACTACGAAAAACCAAGTGTAAAAAGAAAGAAAAAATCAGAGGCTGCAAGAAAAAGAAAGTTTTAATAAAAAATAAAGTTGGAAGTTAGAGGATGGAAAAAACTGTAATTTTCAACTTTTTGTTTTAAATACCAAATACAAGGAGGAAAAAATATGTTAAAAGAAAAATTATTGCAAGACTTAAAAAACTCAATGAAAGAAAAAAATGAAATCAGAAAAAATGCAGTACAAATGGTTAGAGCTGCAATCTTACAAGTAGAAAAAGACAAAAACATAGAATTAGAAGATAACCAAATATTAGAAATAATTGCAAA
Organism: uncultured Clostridia bacterium; assembly: GCA_944390975.1. GTDB lineage: Bacteria > Bacillota > Clostridia > TANB77 > CAG-508 > RGIG8482. The sequence continues at coordinate 79,545 of CALXRX010000006.1, forward strand.
AGAAGTAAAAAAGAGAAAAGACTCAATAGAAGACTATAAAAAAGGTGGAAGGCAAGATATAGTAGAACAAGTAGAAAAAGAAATAGAAATATTATCAGAATATTTACCAGAACAATTATCACCAGAAGAAGTTGAGTTACAAGTAAAAGAAATAATAAATGAAATAGGAGCCACATCAATAAAAGATATGGGAAAAGTAATGAAACTAGCAAAAGAAAAATTAGGAACACAAGCTGATGGAAAAACAATAAATGAAGTAGCAAAAAAAATATTGCAATAAAAATGTAAAGAGAACTTATTAAACAAAGTTCTCTTTAGGTTTTTACAATGTATATTATGTTATAGTTTAGACTATAAGTACTTAATTGATAGATATTGTATATAAATATTTATATACGATATCTATCAATTTTAAAAAAAGTAAAGTAAACTGAGCAGTAACTATATCATATATATAATAATAAAAAAGTATTGTATAAAATTACCAAAATATATTATACTATACAATAGAAAAACAAAAAATTGATTGGAGGAAGGAAAATGGAATACAAAAATAAAGAAATTAAAGAAGGCATAAACCTTCATATGATACAAACTAATAATTTTAAAACTAACTTATTATCAGTATTTTTAACAACTCCACTATTAAGAGAAACTGTAACGAAAGAAGCATTAATCGGCTCTGTCATAAGAAGAGGAAGTAAAAATATGCCTAGCACAGAACAAATAAGCAAAAACTTAGAAGAAATGTATGGAGCATCATTTGATTGTGGAATAGAAAAAATAGGAGACAACCATGTTTTAAAATTTTATTTAGAAGCAATAAATGATGAATTTCTACCACAAGAAGAAAACATATTAAAGAAAGCAATAGACACATTACTAGAAATTGTATTTGAGCCATTAAGCGAAAATGGAGAATTCAAACAAGAATATGTAAAAACCGAAAAAGAAAACTTAAAACAAATAATAGAAGGAAAAATAGATAACAAAGCTAAATATGCACAAGATAGATGTATTGAAGAAATGTACAAAGATAAACCTTACGGACTATACAAGTTTGGATATGTAGAAGACTTAGAAAAAATTACATCTAAAGAACTATATGAATACTACAAAAAAATGCTAAAAGAATGCAAAATAGATATATTTATATCTGGAAAAATTGATACAACTAAAACAAAACAAATAATAGAAACAAATGAAACCATTACAAATATACAAGGAAGAAAAATATTAATAAATAAAGGACAAAACTTAGAAAACGTAAAAAATCCTGAAATAATAGAAGAAAAATTAGAAGTAACACAAGGAAAACTAGTTTTAGGATTAAATATAGAAAATACAAATTTAGATGAAAAATATATAGCAATGGTATATAATACAATTTTAGGTGGAGGAGCAAACTCAAAACTATTTCAAAACGTAAGAGAAAAAGCAAGCCTTGCCTATACAGCAGGCTCAAGCTATATAAGGCAAAAAGATAATATAATAATACGTTGTGGAATAGAAATAGCAAATTACAGTAAAGCTTTAGAAATCATAAAAAAACAAATAGAAGATATGAAAAAAGGAGAATTCACCCAAAAAGATTTAGACAATGCAAAACAAAATATAATATCTGCCATAAAATTCATACCAGATGAGCAAGACACACAAATAACATATTATTTTGGACAAGTTATTGCTGGAAGTGAAGTATCATTAGAAGAATATATAAAAAGAATAGAAAGAATAACCAAAGAACAAATTATAGAATTAGCTAAAAAGGTAAATATAAATATAATATATTTTTTAACCCAAAAATAATAAAAATAAAAAATGGGAGGTAAAATTAATGCAAGTAATTGAAAATTTAAAAGTTAAAGAAAAAGCATATATAGAAAAATTAGAAAATGGTTTAACCATAATAGTTATACCAAAACAAGACACTCAAAAAAAATATGCAATATTCGGAACTAACTTTGGCTCAATAGATAACAATTTTGTTGTACCAGGAAATACAAAACCAACAAAAATTCCAGATGGAGTTGCACATTTTTTAGAGCATAAACTATTTGAACAAGAAAACGGAACAAATAGTTTAGATGTTTTATCAGCCTTAGGAGTAGACGCAAATGCATATACAACAAATGACCATACAGCATACTTATTTGAAGCAACAGACAATTTTAATGAAGCATTAGACGAATTAATGAATTATGTTCAAAATCCATATTTCACAGACGAGAACGTAGAAAAAGAAAAAGGAATAATTGGACAAGAAATAAATATGTATGAAGACGAGCCAAGTTGGCAAGTATATATGAATGCAATGAAATTAATGTATAAAGAAAATCCAATAAATGTAGATATAGCAGGAACAATAGAATCCATATCAAAAATAAATAAAGAAACATTATATGAGGTATATAATACATTCTATAATTTATCTAATATGCTACTTGTAGTGTGTGGTGACTTTGTACCAGAAGAAATAATAAAAGAAATAAAAAATAGAATAACAAAAAATGATACACAAATAGAAATACAAAGAATATATCCTAATGAACAAGAAGAAATAGTAAAAAAAGAAGAAACAAAAATAATGGAAGTAAATAACCCTATATTTGAAATAGGATTCAAAGACAAATTATGCGAAAAAAAGGATATGGTAAAAAAACATATAGCAATAGAAATAATACTATATATGCTTTTAGGAAAAAGTTCAAAAACATATAAAAAACTATATGAACAAGGAGATATCATGTCACAACCAGATTTAGATTATGAATTTTCAAAACAATATGCACATGTTTTAATATCTGGAATAGCAAGAAATCCACAAAATGTTGTAAAAGAGTTGAAAACTGCAATAGAAGAATACAAAAAATGTGGATTAAACGAAGAAGATTTTAATAGAATAAAGAAAAAAATATATGGAGACTATATAACAGAATATAATGATGTTTCAAATATAGCAAGAATGTTTTTAGCAGATTACTTTAAAGGAATAAACAGTTTTGATTATCTAGAAGAATACTCACAAGTAAGTTTACAATATGCAAACCAAATTTTAAAAGACGTTTTCAAAGAAGAAAAAATGGTAGTCTCAATAGTAAAAGGTGCATAAAAATGTAAGAAGGAATTAAAAATATGAATATAATTACATTTCCATTAATAAATTTACAATTAAATATAAATAAAGTAGCATTTACGATATTCGGAATAAATGTACACTGGTATGCAATTTTAATAGTAGCAAGTATAATACTTGCTCTATTATTGTGTAAAAAACAAGATGGAAAATATGGAATAAAATATGAAGATATTTTAGATTTAAGCATAATATTAATACCAATAGCATTTATTTGTGCAAGATTATATTATGTAATATTTAATATAAAAAATTATACAAACATAATTGATATAATAAACATAAAAGATGGAGGACTTGCAATATATGGTGGAATTATAGGAGGAATTATAACAGCATATATATTTTGCAAGAAAAGAAATATACGTATACTAGATTTATTAGACTATGTAGTAGCATTTCTAGCACTAGGTCAGGCAATAGGAAGATGGGGAAACTTTATAAACGTAGAAGCATATGGAACTGTAACAAATGTACCATGGAAAATGGGAATACAAACAAATGCAGGAATAGAATATGTACATCCAACTTTTTTATATGAATCGATATCTACATTAGTAATATTTATAATACTAATGAAAATGTCAAAAAATAGAAAATATAGTGGACAAATTACATGCTATTATTTAATAATGTATTCATTTATAAGAACAATAATAGAAGGTATTAGAGTAGATAGTTTAATGCTTGGAAACTTAAGAATTTCGCAAGTAGTATCTATAATACTATTTATAGTTTTTTCGGCTTTAGCAATAAGAAAAACTACAAATATCAGAAATACTAAAACAAATTAGAATTGACTATATATAATAAAGTTGCTATAATAAAAAACAAGTAACAGTAAATATAAAAACAGTCGAAGTTTGGCTGTTGCACTAGAAGAAAGGAGATAATATGTTAAAAAAACTAGTTTTATGGATTGTTATGATTGCATTGATAGGAACCGGATTAGGTATTATCCTTAATGCAATACTCAGTATTTTCTAGTGTATGAGAAGGGGAGATTAGGAAAGATTTCTTTTCAATCTTCCCTTTTTGTAGAAAATAGTAAAATAATATCAAAAAAATTGAAAAAACAAAAAAATAACTAAAAAAACAAAAGTAAAAATCGTAAAAAGTCGCACGATTTCTAAGAAAAATGGTGTTTTATTATTGACGATAATGTAAAAATATGGTATTTTAAATATATACGAAAGAAAAAAACACTTAAAAAAGGAGTGATATGCATGCTAAATGATGAAATTTGTAAGAAAAGAGATGAATTAAACAAGAGCATAGAAAATGGCGAAGAATATAGTAAAATTTACAAGTTAAGTGTAGAATTAGATGATTTAATAGCAAAATATTATATAAATGAATTTAAAAATAAATTTACTACTCCAGAAAAAGACAAAATAGAAACAAAATAAATAAAAATAATAAAATAATAAATTAATAAAAAATGCCTATTAGAATTAATTTTCTATTAGGTATTTTTTTATAAAAATATAATAACAAAAATCTAATTTTGTTGTGTCATTATGGAAATTAGTGTTTAGAATCTATTGAAATATCAAAGTTTGTATTATAAAGTAGAAAATAAAAAAAGGGGAAAAATGGAAAATGAAAAATAAAACGAAATTAGATTTTAGAAAAATAGTAATGACATTAGTATTAATGATATTAGTAACAAATATGATATTTGCTATTTGTATTCCAAATAAAGCATTAGCAGCAGAAAACTGGGATGATTTTTATGATAGAGTAACAAATGCTTTAGATAAATCAGATTATGACAGTTTGTCATTGGAAGATTTAAAAAGATTCAATATTGGTCCACAAGGAAAAGAAGAGAATACAGTAGGTGGTACATCATGGAAACAAGATTATAAAAAAACAATTAATCTTGACAATCCTGATGATAAGCTAACATCACTTCAAACAAGTTTGCTACAAGCATATAACAAAAAAAATAATCAAGGTTCAGCACAACTGGGAGACAATATTACACATACAGAAGAAGAAAATAAAACCATGAAGGAAATAAGAGATGAAATTGTAGATTTTTATGATAAACATTTTGTAACAGCTGATGGAAGTGGACCAATATATGATGATAAAATTGATTTTGTAAGGGAATTACAAGAGTACAATAAAAAATTAGATGAGTTAGGAGAAACTATAAACATAAGAAGTGATGAACAACTATCAAAAGCGTATGAGGCAATTAAAAATCAATTAAAAGAGTATGGGTATACTGTTAATGACTTTATCGAAGAAGAAAATGAAAAATTTAATGAAGAAATGACGGAACAAGAAGAAGATCCAATGGAAGGAACATTAGGAAATTATGATCCAAATACACCACATACAATAGACGAAATAATGAATGAAGCAGACAGTTTTATTAATACAGGAAAAGAACAAACATCAATACCAATAAATAGCGATAACGTAATTTTTGGCTCAGGGTTAATATACAATATATTATTAGCAATAGCAGTAGTAGTAGCAGTGATAGTAGGGTTATACTTAGCAATAAAATTCATGATGTCAAGTGCAGAAGATAAAGCAAAAGTAAAAGAAATGTTAATACCATACATAGCGGGGTGCATAGTTATATTTAGTGCATTTACAATATGGAAATTAGTAGTAACAATATTAGGTAATATCGCATAAATGAATAATGGATAATAGGTATTAAAAAAAATAAAAATAAGGTAGATATTAGATATGTAATTTAATATTTACGAGAGTATAGAAAAAGTTGTGTAAATAAATTCTTCCGTGATAAAATATAAAATATTAAGGAGGGATTTTTTCTATG